>CAJANQ010000573.1 GCA_903941145.1 uncultured Actinomycetes bacterium | reverse complement strand
CGCCGGCGCCGTCGTTGAGGCCGATGACCGGGGCGCCCACCTTGAGGGCCAGGTCCATGAGCTTGTGGATCTTCTCGGCGAACACGCCGCCTAGCGCACCGCCGAAGACCGTGAAGTCCTGGGAGAACACGAACACCTTGCGATCGTCGATCGTGCCCCAGCCGGTGATGACACCGTCGCCGTAGGGGCGCTCGGGCAGCGCCTCGCCGGCGCGGTGGCGGGCGAGCATGTCGAGCTCGTGGAAGGACCCCTCGTCGAGCAGGAGGTCCAGCCGCTCACGGGCGAGCAGCTTGCCGCGCTCGTGCTGCCGGTCGACCGAGCGCTGCGAGCCGGGCTGCAACGCCTGGTTCCGCCGCTCGACAAGGTCCTCGACGCGTTCGCGAATGGGGTATTCCATGGCGAGCAAGGTACCGGTTCCGCGAGCCGCGCCCCAAAGAGAACGGGGCCTCCAGACCGCTGTCACACACGGGGGCGCCGGTAGCCTCCACGCCGTGTCCAGCGACGATGCAGCAACGCCCGCGCCGACCCGGCCGACCGTCTGCGTCTACTGCGCCTCGAACCTGGGCGACGACCCGTCGTGGGCGGAGTCGGCCGCCGAGGTCGGCAAGGGCCTCGCCGAGCGCGGCTGGGACATGGTCTACGGCGGCGGCAAGGAAGGCCTCATGGGCGTGGTGGCCGACAACGCCATGGCCCATGGTGCGTCCGTGCTGGGCATCATCACCCGCCAGCTGATCGACCGGGAGATCGCCCACGACGGCATCGACGAGCTGGTGGTCGTCGAGAACATGACTGCTCGCAAGCGGATGATGGCCGAGCACGCCGACGCGTTCCTGACGCTGCCCGGTGGCATCGGGACCATGGAGGAGTTCTTTGAGACCCTCACCGCGGGCTACCTGTCGCTGCACGACGAGCCGCACGGACTCCTGAACCTGGGCGGGTTCTACGCACCGCTCATCGAGTTCCTGGAGCTCACTGTGGCCCGAGGACTGGCCAAGCCCCGGCTGCTCGAGGTCCTGCACGTCCACGGCGAGCCAGAGCCCCTGCTCGACGTCGTGCTGGGACCGCGGACCACCTGACCTTCGCCCCGGCGCGTCGTCCACCGGGATGACATGATGGGGCTCTGCCGTTCCGGGGACGTGGGGTGCCTGGTCCGGGGGACGAGGGGGACGACATGGCCGCGACGGCGCACGACCGACGACGCCCACTGATCCGGCGCGCCGCACCGCTGCTGGCCGCAGTATCGCTGGTCGGTCTCGGCGCCGGCTGCAGCGAGCCGCTCCCGACGGCCACCCAGAAGGACTCCACGACACTCCCTGCTGCGGGCGGCGTCACCCCGACCGAGGGCGACGGCGCGACGGTGCTGTCGATGTTCGCCGACGAGGACTGGTTCGCCGGCCCCGTGCCCGAGCCGGTGAACGCCGACCCTGACCGCACGCCGGTGAAGGTGGGCTTCGTGAACGTCGACGCCGGCCCGATCGGTGCCATGCCCGAGCTGCACACGTCGACGGTCGCGGCGTTCGACTTCATGAACGCAGAGCTGGGCGGCGTGGGCGGCCGGCCGGTCGAGCTGGTGCCATGCATCCTGTCCAACCCCATGAGCCCCGACGAGGCCCAGGGGTGCGGCCGCAAGCTGGTGGCCGAGAAGGTCGTGGCTGTCCTCGGCGGCATCGGCCTCTCGCAGGGCCCTCTGCTGCAGGTCCTCGCCGACAACGACGTCCCCTACGTCGGAGGGCTGCCGGTCAACGAGGCCGAGATGACCAGCACCGACAGCTTCCAGTTCTCGGGCGGCGGGCCTGGCGCGTTCGTGGCGTTCGCCGACCAGGCCGTGGGCAAGGACGGCGCCGACCGCGTGGCCGTGCTCTATGCCGACTACCCGTCCATCCAGCAGGCCGCCGTGGACTACGGCGCCAACCTGGCCCGGTCGCTCGGCGCCCAGCAGGTCACCGAGGTCCCGTTCCCGATGGGCAGCCAGGACTACAGCGCCGTCGTGCAGAAGGCCGTCGAGTCCGACCCGCAGGCGATCTTCGTGGGTGCCGCGGACATGGCGTGCACCCCCATCCTCCAGGCCCTCGCCGACCTGAAGTCCACGGCCCAGGTGTACATGGTCGGCTCGTGCGCCGACCGGAAGTTCATCGACAAGGTGGGGCTGGCCAACGTCGCCGGCACCCGGTTCAACGTCGAGAACCGCATCGACATGGCCCAGGTGCCCGAGGCCGACTTCCCGATCTACCTGGAGGCCATGACCCGGTACGGCAAGGGCACCAACGCGCTCGGGGCGGCGACGGTCTCGTTCCGGGACGCCATGAACCTCTGGGCCGTCATGGACGACGTCGGCACCGACGTCACCGGGGCCAAGCTCATCGCCGCGCTGCGGGCGGCCAAGGACGCGCCCAGTTTCGGGGGCCACCCCTACACCTGCGACGGCCGGCAGATCCCGGCGATGCCGGCCCTGTGCGCACCCCAGCAGGTGATCGCCCAGATCGACAAGGACGGCTCGTTCTCCGAGGCGTCGGACGGGTGGATCGACGTGCCCAAGGTCCTGGCCGAGCATCCTGTGCCGGTCCAGTCCAAGAACTAGCTGCCGTCCCCATGCCGACTGCCGGAGCCTGACATCGGACCCACCCTCGCCTACCTGATACTCGGTCTGGGCGGCGGCGCGGTCGTGGCCGTACTGGGCGTGGGCATCGTCCTCACGTACCGGGCGTCGGGAGTCGTGAACTTCGGCCACGCCGCGGTCGCCACGTTCCTCGCCTTTGCGTTCCACGAGTTCCGTGCCACCGGCGACCTGGTGCTGCCGCTCTTCGCCGTGCCCCACCGGGTCCAGCTGCTGCCGCGGCCCACCGTGGCCACGGCCCTCGTGGTGCTGGTCCTGTACTCGGCCGCCATCGGCTGGCTGCTGCACCGTCTGGTGTTCCGGCCGCTCCGCCGGGCCACCCCGCTGGGCAGGGTCGTGGCGTCCGTCGGCCTGTTCCTCTACTTCTGGGCGGTCGTGGGGCTCGACTGGCCCACCACCCCCGACGTCCGGCCGGTGCTGGGCACCGCCAACGTGACGGTGCTCGGCCGGCTGGTGGGCGTCGACCGACTGGTGCTGGCCGCACTCGCCGTCGTCCTGGGCGGGGCGCTGTGGCTGCTCGCCCACCGCACCCGGTTCGGGCTGGCTACCACCGCCGCGGCCGAGAACCCCCGGGGCGCGGTGCTGCGCGGGATCGACCCCGACCGGCTCGCTGCGTGGAGCTGGGTCCTTGCGACGGTGCTCGGCGCGCTCGTCATGGTGCTGGGGGT
>CAJANQ010000572.1 GCA_903941145.1 uncultured Actinomycetes bacterium | reverse complement strand
GGGGTGAGCTGGATGGTCACGGCGGAGACCTCCGGGGGGAAGGGCTGGACCTCGTGTACGAGGACGTTCTGTTGCGGCCGCTGCTCCGCCCGGTAGCAACCTGAGGCAAAAGTTACCGACGCGCTCCGCGCAGATGGTGGATACCCGGTGGCCGGGAGGTGTCGCCCCGGCGTGGGGAAGTGTCGTGGCGGCTCAGGCCACGCGCACCGGTAGCGACGACAGCCCGCGGAGCGTGAAGCTCGGCCGGTACCGGGGCGCAGCCCCGCCCAGCTCGGCGTCGTCGAGCTCGATCGAGTCGAACCGGTCCAGAAGGGCGTTGAACACGACCTCGCCCTCGGCCCGCGCAAGGTGCGCCCCCAGGCAGTGGTGGGCGCCCCAGCCGAAACTGAGCGGCGGCGGTGCCTCGGCGCCGGAGGTGGCCGGGTCGAACCGGCCGACGTCGAACGACCCGGCATCGGCGTAGACGTCCTTGTCGTGGTTGCCGGCCCCCTGCAGGACGATGAACAGCTCGCCCCGCTCCCAGGTCTGCCCGAACAGCTCGACCGTCTCGAGCACGGCGCGCACGTTGAGCTGGACGGGGGAGTCGTACCGCAGCATCTCGACCACGGCCGACGGCACGAGCGAGCGGTCCGCCCGCAGCCGTTCCAGCTGGTCCGGGTGGGCGAGAAGGGCCCTGAGCCCGTTGCCGATCAGGTTGGAGGTGGTCTCGAACCCCGCCGCGTAGAGGAGGATCGTGTTCCCGATCAGCTCGGCCTCGGACAGCCGTTCGCCCTCGAGCTCGACCTGGATGAGGTCGCTGAACATCGTGCCGTCGGGGTGCTGGCGCTTCTGGGCGGCCAGCTCTACGAAGTACTCGGCCACCCGCTGCACCGCGGCCTCGCCCTTGGCGCGGCGGTCCTCGTCGAGCGTGGCGTCAATAAGCGCGGTGCCGGCGTGGATGTCGGGCTCGAGCGCGGCGCTGTCCTCTGGCGGCACGCCCAGCAGCTCGCTGATCACGGCGACCGGGAACGGGACGGCCAGGTCGGTGACCACGTTGCCGCCGCCCTGGTCGGCGAACCGGTCGAGCACTGGTGTGAGCATTGAGGTGATGGCCGGCCGGAGCTCCTCGACACGGCGCGGCGTGAAGGCCCGGCTGACCAGGCTGCGGATCCGTGTGTGGTCCGGCGGGTTCAGGAAGAGGATCGCCACTTCCTGCTCGGGTGCCCGGCGCGGCGCACCAGTGAGCGTGCTGGCGATCTCCATGTCGGGCTCGGGGCGGCCCAGCTTCGGGTTCCTGAGCGCGTCGACGCAGTTCTGGTAGGTGGTGAGCACCGTGCCGCCAAAACCGTTGCGCCAGCGTGGCAGCTCGGTGCGCATGCGCTGGTAGGCGGGGTAGGGGTCTTGGCGGCCCTCGTCGTCGAGGATCACGCTCAGGAGTAGGCCGTCGGCCTCGGTCGGTTCCATGCGGGGAGTCTGGCAGGAACCGGGTGACGCAGGAGCGTCAGTCGTCGGCGAGCGGCCGCACGTGGTCCGCAGGGAACCAGGCCGGCAGCACGGCACCGTCCGACAGGCGGCGCAGCTGGTAGGCCTCGGGCCGGGCCACGGCCACGGAGAACCCGCGAAGCCAACGGGCGTCGAACCGGCTCAGCACCTCGACCAGGTCGCCGACCTGCAGGTCGGGCTGGTCGCGCAGGTCGACCCGGTCGGTGCCGAGTACGAGCGGTGCGTCGTTGCGGTCGGTGGTCGTGCTCATCGTGTCGCTCCCCAGCGGGGTGGAAGGTTCCACCCGTTCACGGTTCCACGTATCGGCCGCGAGGTGGGGTCGGTTGAGGGGTTTCCCGGCAAAGTTCATAGGCGCGTCACGGTCCGGTCACGGTGCCGTACCTTCCGCGCCTGCTAAAGGCCGTGCCGGTACGGTCGCCCCGTGGCTCCCCGAACCCCTGCCCGGGTGCCGACCCTCGAGGTCGAGCACCAGCTCCTGTCGCAGGGGTGCTCCTACCTCGGCGCGATGGACGAGGTCGGCCGTGGTGCGCTGGGCGGCCCAGTGACCGTCGGGCTCGTCGTCGTCGACGGCTCCGTGGCCGAGCCGGTCGAGGGGGTCCGTGACTCGAAACTGCTCACGCCGGCAGCCAGGGAGTCGTTCGTGCCGCAGGTCCGGGCCTGGGCGCTGGCGCACGGCGTCGGCCACGCCTCCGCGGGAGAGGTCGACGAGTGGGGCATCGTCGGGGCGCTCCGGCTGGCGGGCCACCGGGCGCTCGGCGCCGCTGCGCTCACCGGCCCGGTGCCCGACGCCGTGCTGCTCGACGGCAGCCACGACTGGCTGACCGTGCCCGACCCGCCGGAGCTGCTGTCGCCCGACCTGGGCGGTGTGGAGGCCCCGCCGGTCACGACGCGGGTCAAGGCCGACATGGACTGTGCCGCAGTGGCCGCCGCGAGCGTGCTGGCCAAGGTGGAGCGCGACGGGATCATGGTCGGCCTCGCCGGGCAGTACCCCGCCTACGGCTGGGACTCGAACAAGGGCTACGGCTCGCCGCCGCACCTGGAGGCGATCCGCCAGCTGGGCCCGTGCGCCGAGCACCGGCGCAGCTGGAAGCTCCCGACCTGAACTACGTGGCTCAGTTGGTGCGCAGGTCCTTGAACGCCGTGGTCGAGTCGATGCCCGGGTCCTTGGGGAGCCCCAGCACACGCTCGGCGACGATGTTCTTCATGATCTCGTCGGTGCCGCCGGCGACGCGCATGCCCGGCACGCCGAGCAGCATCTTCGACCAGGCGTAGGTGCCCCACTCGCCGGTGTCGGCGCAGATCCGCGGTCCCAGCACGCCGGCGATCCACTCGCTGTACGACTTCAGGTTGTTGGTCAGGCTCAGCTTCGCGGTCGACAGCTCGGGCCCGGGCAGCGCGCCGGCCTTGATCTTGTCGAGGGCACGCTGGTTGGTCCACCGGGCCACCATGAAGTCCGAGTAGATCTTCGCGATCTGGTCCACGACGACCTTGTCGTCGGCCAGGCCGAAGTGCTCGAGCATGGCGTGGATGCGACGGGCGCTCGTCACGCCGCCGCCACCGCCGCCGCCCGCACCGATGGAGGCCCGCTCGTTCATGAGCGTCGTGAGCGCCACGTTCCAGCCGTTGTTGACCTCGTCGAGCCGGTGCGAGTCGGGGATGCGTACCTCGTCGAAGAACACCTCGTTGAACGCGGCGCCGCCGGTCATCTGGCGCAGCGGACGGATCTCGACGCCCGGCGCGGACATGTCGACCACGAACGCCGTGAGGCCGCGGTGCTTGGGCATCTCGACGTCGGTCCGGCAGACGATCTCGCCGACCTGGCTCAGGTGGGCGTTGGAGGTCCAGACCTTCTGGCCGGTCACGATCCACTCGTCGCCGTCGCGTACGGCCTTGGTCTGCAGCGACGCCAGGTCGGACCCGGCGCCCGGCTCCGAGAACAGCTGGCAGGCCACCATGTCGCCCCGGTAGAGGTCACGCAGGTACGAGTCCTTGGCCAGGTCGGTGCCGTGGGCGAGGATCGTCGGGGCGACCATGCCGAGGCTGATCGTGAACAGGCCCATCGGCGGGGTGAGGTACTGGGCCTCGGCCGCCGCGTAGGCCTTCTCGTACTTGCCGGACAGGCCCCGGCCGCCGTACTGCTCCGGGCCGCTGATCCAGCCGAACCCGTGGTCGAACCGCAGGCCGCGCCAGCGCTTGGCCTCGTTCGCCTCGGCGAGCTCAGCCTCACGGTCCTTCTCGTCGAACACGGCGACGTCGTCGCTGCCCTGTCCCCAGACGAACTCGCTGGCGGGCGGACGCGGCTCGGCGTGGGCCGAGAGGAAGGCGTGGGCCTCCTCGGTGAACTGCTCGATCGTCGGCTGCTCAGACATGGTGGGAGGGTACTGCCCCGCCGGTCGGCCGACCCGCCGACCGCGGTACCGTGCCGTGGTGACCGCCGCCGTGACCCCTGCCCCCGCCCGGACCGCCCGCCAGTACGTGTGGCCGTGGCTGCTGGTGGCGTGGACGGTGTTCGTGTGGGCCGGCCGCATCAGGCTGGCCGACGCCGAGATCGGCCCGCTCCTGCTGGCGCTCACGTTCCTGGTACCGGCGGTCGCGCTCGCCGTCTCCCTGGTCTGGTTCCGTGGCGCCATGCCGGCGCTGGTCGGTGCGCTCGCACTCTGGACCACCGGCGTCTGGATCGTGCGGGACCTCGACATCGTCCTGGGCGGTGACCACCCGGTCGGGTTCGTCGTCGTGCACGTCGTCCTGGGCGTCGTCTCGGTGGCCGTCGCGGGGATGGCTCTCCGCGCCGTCGTCCGCCCCGGCGTTCAGGTTCCGACCGCGACGACCTGAAAAAAGTCAGGATTTCTCACCTCTGAAGGCCGGATAGGTAGGCGCGGGCCGCGCGGACGCGGCATGATGCCCACGTGGCTTCGGCCACGCCTCGTGAAACCCTCCCATCCACCCTTCCTCTCCCACGGGTGACACGGGGCGGGGGTCATTCTGACTACGGCACTGATGGGGGCCGCAGATGGGATGGCCTCCTCACTCCCTCCTCCAGCGCTGCTGGCGGAGGCGCGCCCGGGCTCAGCCCGTGGTGCGGTCCGCGGCGTCAGCCCTCTGCATTGACCAGGTGCTGGGCCGAGAGCGTGAAGTACTCCGCCATGCGCTCGTGCACTGCGTCCCTGAGCTCGTCGTCGAGCGGCGTGCCGGGCATGACGTCGTCGAGCGAGGACAGCATCGCCGCCAGCCATGCGTCGCGTTCCGTCGGCCCGATCGTGAACGGCACGTGGCGCATCCGCAGCCGCGGGTGGCCCCGCTCCTCGGAGTAGGTGGTCGGACCGCCCCAGTACTGGGCCAGGAACTTGGCGAGCCGGTCGGCCGCCGGGCCCAGGTCGTGGGCGTCGGGGTAGAGAGGGAGCAGCACCGGGTCGTCGGCCACCCGCCGGTAGAACCCCGCCACCAGGTCGTCGAAGAACGCCTGCCCGCCCACGGCCAGGAACACCGAGACGGTCTGCTCGGGGTCGTCGGGCTGCTGGGCCGACGGCGGTGCGGGGGCCGGCATCTCGGGCACCTGTCGCGCCGGGGTGACGGGGATCGGTGCGCGTCGTTCGGGCGTGTCGCTCATGGGTCCATCCTGCCGCACCGGTCCGGACAAGTTCTGTACCGCGGGTGCAGGGCGGGTACGCTCCTGTCCGTTATGGGACAGCCGGTCACCGTCATCGAGAAGCCTTCCTCCAAGCCGGGCGTCGTCCGCTTCGAGATCAACCGCACGCTCACCGGCATGGGCCATGAGCGCTACTGGCCGGACCAGCCCGTCGAGGACAACCGTCCCCCGGACATCTTGGCCCGCCGTCTGTTCGAGCGTGGTGGCCTGGACTCGGTCCACATCAACTCGAACGTGATCACGGTCTTCCTGACCCGTGGGTCCGACACCGAGGGCATCGCCGAGATCATCGGCGACCTCTACACGTACTACCGGCCGGGCGTCGAGGTGCCCTCGCCGGAGTCGTTCGGCGCACCCGCCGAGTAGTACCGCTCCCCAGCTCTGGGCCTGCTTCGGCGCGCCTGGGACCAGGGGGGAACGGACGGTCCCGATGGCGCGTGTCGAACACATGTTCGATACTGGGCGGCATGAACGAGTCCGTCGCCCGGATCCTGCCCGTCGAACCTGCTGCACCTGTCGGCCCGGCCGCGCTGCCTGACGGCGGGTCCCGGGACCGCAGCGCCACGGTGCTCCACCTGCGCCGTGCGGTCGAGCAGGCCGGCGCCGCGCCGTCGGTCCACGTGGGCACCCCCGTCCCGGTGGCCCCCGGCCTTGCCGAGCTCCTGCCCGACGGTGCGCTCCGGCGCGGCTCGGTGGTCCAGGTCGGCGGCTCGCCGGCCCTTGCCCTGGCGCTCGCCGCCGCGCCGGTGCGCGCGGGGGCCTGGGCGGCGTGCGTGGGTCTCCCCACCCTGGGCTGGTCCGCCGCGGCCACGAGCGGGTGGGACCTCTCCCGGGTCGTGGCGGTCGAGCCGCCGGTGCGCCGGTGGTCGGCGGTCATGGCCTCCCTCGTCGACGCGGTCGACCTGGTGCTGGTCGGCCCCGACCCGTCGCCCACGGCCACCGAGGCGCGGCGGCTGCAGGCCCGGGCCCGTGAGCGCGGCGCGGTGCTGTTCCTGGTCGGCCCGGCCGCGGGGACCGGTGGCGGGGGCGTGCGTGGCGGCTGGTCCGGTCTGGCCGACGTGCGGCTCGAGGTCGTCGGGTCCGAGTGGTCCGGCATCGGCCAGGGCTGGGGGCACCTGTCGGCCGGCCGTCTGACCGTCGAGTGCTCCGGCCGCCGCGGCGCGGCGCGGCCCCGTCGGGTGCAGGTCGACCTGCCGGGCGGTCCGCCATGACGGCGGTGGCCGACGGCCCCTCCCGGCTGCTGGCCGTGTGGTGCGCCGACTGGCCCGTCGTCGCGCTCGAGCGCCCGCCCGACCTGCCGGTCGCGGTCCTGCGGGCCAACCGCGTGCTGGCCTCGGGCCCGGCGGCCCGCGGCGAGGGGGTCGTCCCCGGGCTCCGCCGTCGCGAGGCCCAGGCCCGGTGCCCGTCGCTCGAGCTCCACGACCACGACCCCGGCCGGGACGCCCGTGTGTTCGAGCGGGTGCTCGTCGCCATGGAGCAGGTCGCCCCTCGGCTCGAGGTCGCCGGCCCCGGGCGTTGTGCCGTCCCCACCGTCGGGCCCTCCCGCCTCCACGGTGGCGACCGTCCGCTCGCCAAGGAGGTCCTCGCACTGGTCCTCGGGGCGCTCGCCGACCTGGGCCGTCCGGTCGTGGGGGTCGGTGTGGCCGACGGCCCGCGTGCGGCTGCGCTCGCGGCCGAGGAGTCGGTGGCCCGCCACGGTGGCCGCCGCCCGCTGGTGGTCCCGCCCGGGGCGAGCGCCGAGTTCCTGGCCCCGCTCCCCGTCGGCCGCCTGCACCCCGACCCGGCCGACCCCGTGTGCGCCACGCTGGCCCGCCTCGGCCTGCGGACGGCCGGCCGGTTCGCCGCACTCCCGGCAGCGGACGTCCTGGACCGGTTCGGCCCGGCCGGCCTGGAGCTCCACCAGGTCGCCACCGGCGACGAGCACCGGCGCCCGGTCCTGGCCGACCCGCCCGCCGACCTGTCGGTCGAGGTCGAGCCCGACCCGCCCCTGGAGCGGGTCGACCAGGCGGCGTTCGTGGTCAAGGCCATGGCCGAGCGGCTCGTCGCCGGTCTCGCCGCCGGTGCGCTCGTGGCCGACCGGGTACTGGTGGTCGTCACCACCACGTCGGGCACGGTGCTCGAACGGTCGTGGCGCCACGAGGGCGACCTGGACGCCGCCGCGGTGGCCCAACGGGTCCGCTGGCAGCTCGACGGCTGGCTGACCGGTGCGGCCCACGGTCCGGGGGCCATCGCCCGCATCGAGCTGCACCCCCAGGACGTGCGCGGGGCCACCGGCACCCAGCTCGGGCTCTGGGGCGACCGGCGTGCCGCGCTCGACCGGGTGCGCCGCGCCGTCGCCCGGGTCCAGGCGCTGCTCGGCCCCGAGTCGGTCACCGCCCCCGAGTGGCAGGGGGGTCGCACCCCGGCCGAGCAGTACCGGCTGGTGCCGTTCGACCTTGTCGCCCATGAGACGGTCGCCCATGGGGCAGGCGCCGGTGCCCGCGACGACTCGCCGTGGCCGGGGCAGGTCCCACCCCCGCACCCCGCCGTGGTGTGGTCCCCGCCCCGGCCCGCCCGGGTGGTCGACACGGCGGGGGAGCGCATCGGGGTCGGTGGCCGCGGCCGGGCGACTGCTGCACCGGTCCGGTGCGCGCTCGACGGCGGACCGTGGCGCGACCTGCGGGCCTGGGCCGGGCCGTGGTGCACCGACGAACGGTGGTGGGACCCGGTGCGGCACCGTCG
>CAJANQ010000571.1 GCA_903941145.1 uncultured Actinomycetes bacterium | reverse complement strand
TCGACGGGTCGGCATCGCGGCGCGACCTCCAGATCGCCCGGGCGCTCCTTGCCCGTCGGCTCACGACCGCTGACGACGCCGGGCTGACCGCCGCCGGCCTGGCCGGCCCGAAGTACCGGGCGTCGCTCGACGCGTTGGACGCGGCATGGTCCACGGCGGCGCCCGGCCCGCTGGCGTCGACGGCGCGCCCCGCCGCGGCGTCAGTGGTCGGACCGGCGCTGATCGACTTCACCGAGCAGTCCAAGCACCTGACGGACCGGTACCAGCGGTACGCCGACGACGTGCTGGCGGAGACCTCGGAGGCGGTGCGCGGCCAGAACCAGCGACAGCTCGTCCTGCTGCTGCTGACACTCGGAGCGGGAGTGGTGCTGCTCGCGTGGCTCGCCCGCGACGTCCGTCGGAAGTACCAGGCGGCGACGGTGTTCGAGTTCCGTGCGACGCACGACGGACTCACCGGCCTGGTCAACCGGTCCAAGCTGCTCGAGCGCGTGCACGACGCCATCCGCCTGGAAGGTGAGCCGGGGCTGATCGCCCTCATGTTCATCGACCTCGACGACTTCAAGCTGGTGAACGACGAGCGCGGCCACCGGTTCGGTGACCGGCTCCTCGCCGAGGTGGCCCACCGCCTGAGCTCGACCGTGGGGGTCGTACCAGGCACCACGGTCGCCCGCCTCGGCGGGGACGAGTTCGTGGTGCTGTGCTCCCGGGTGTCCGGTCCGGCCGAGGCAGGGGAAGTCGCAGCCAGAGTGCTCGAGGTCCTGGCCGAGCCGGTGTTCCTCGGGGGCGAGCCGGTCGTCGTAGGAGCGTCCGTGGGGATGGCGCTCGGCGATCCCGAGACCACGTCGCCCGAGCAGCTGCTCGGAGAGGCTGACCACGCGATGTATGAGGCCAAGCGGTCGGACTCCGCGGCCTACCGGCGCTTTACCTCCGGCATCTAGCCGGTCGAGAGGTCGACCGGCACCTCGTCCGGGAGGTCGTAGAAGCGGTCCTCTGCCGCGAGCAGGTAGTCGGTTCCGTCGTCCGTGAGGCAGACGATCCGCACGACCGCTCCTGCTGCGCCGCGGGCCGGCCGCTCGGCGCTCAGTACGACGCCACGGACGACGAGCCCGGGCCGGACGACGACGGCCTCGATGGCCCAGGCGGTCCGCCCGTCGGCCGCCTCCATCACGTCGAGCAGACGGTCCGTGTGCGTGCCCTCGACCGCCCCAGTGATCCCCAGCCGGGGGTGCGGCGCTACGACGCGCAGGATCTGGCTGTCCGGCCCGACCGTGCAGACGGCGACCGGCCCGCCCGACGCCCAGTCGGAGAGCCGCTGCACCTCCACGTCGAGGTGGGTGCTGCCGTCGCTGGGAGGCAGGCCGTCGAGCGCCGTCGTCAGGAAGTCGCGTGTGGCAGGGAACGCCTGGCCCGTGACGGGCAGGGCTCCCGACCGCCGGTCGTCCCTCACCGCCTCGAGCTGTCGCACCTGGGTCTCCCACTCTGCCGCGTTGCGTCCGAGGGCCCTCGCACCGTCGGCCTCCCACTGCCGGGCGATCCGTTCGAGGTCCTCGTCCGGCAGGGCGTGGACGGCGAAGCCGTCGTCGGTCACCACGATCGTGTGGACCGGGACGTCGAGCTGGTCGCCCCACTCGAGCATCGGATGCAGCTCGTCGGCGGTCTCGGGGATCAGGCAGAAGTTCAGCTGCACATGGGCACCGCGCTCACGACTCATCGCGACGAACCGGTCGATGTTGGCCCGCACGTCGTCGAACTTGGCGCCGTCCCGCACCGACTCGTAGGTCTCGGCGCTGGCAGCGTCGACCGAGATGGACAGGTCGACGACGAACTCGCCCAGGAGCCGCTCGACCCGGTCGTTCCACACGGTGCCGTTGGTCGTCACGTGGAGCCGTGGGGTGGCCCCGGTCTCGGTGAGCAGGTCCCAGACCCGGTGGTGCTCAGGGATGAGGAACGGCTCGCCTCCCAGGAACTTGGCGTGCCGGAGGCCGGGCAGGAACTCGGCCAGGTCCTCAAAGAACTGGTCGTCGTAGGGCGAGTGGAGCCGGGGCAGCCCGGCACGGTGCCGGATCGTCGACGACAACTCCGGCGTGCACATCGCGCAGGCGAGGTTGCAGCGGTTCGACAGGGCGAACGTCATCGACACCGGTCCGGCGGGGTCCGTTGTGGTGAGCGGGAACGGGTCGTAGATCGCCATTTCCGGCGCCACACGGCCATGGTCGAGGTGCCACCGGCAACCGGCACAACCAACGCTGAGGTCCCAGTTGAGGAGTGCGTCCTTCAGGACCCGTGCCCGTGGGCCGTCCCAGAGGTCCGACAGCCGGTCGGTGCCGATCCGGCCCAAGGGGTAGAGGAGGTTGGCGCAGCAGGCGTAGACGATCCCGGCCGGGTCGAGCTCGAGCGACACCCACGGGGCGATGCACGCCGCGTCGACCGCATGGTCGGCCCCCGGCCGGGAAGTCGCCCAGGCGGTGCGTGCTGCCTCGTCCATCCGCTCAACCTACCGGCCCTTCCACGGCGTACCGTCGAGACACGGCCGGCGCGGGCCTGCCTAGAGGCGTTCGCCCGGGCAGTCCTTCAGCTCGCTGGCCGTCGATCACCTTGGCGATGCCGACGAGCCAGCGGTTCTCGCCCTCGAACCTCGTCCTGTCCGACAGGTCGAGCCAGGGCGTGGTCCAAGGGGCCGGGTCGGTCAGGCCGTAGCGGCGCGGGGCCCCGACTTTCCGTCTTGCTCGGAGCGAGCCGCCAGGAACGCCGCGGCGCCGTTGAGCCGGACCTCCACCGTGTCGCCCACCTGCAG
>CAJANQ010000570.1 GCA_903941145.1 uncultured Actinomycetes bacterium | reverse complement strand
TGCAGTTCACGGTGGCCGACTTCGGCGCCGGCTATGCGGCCCTGGCCACGCTGGCCCACCTGCCGGTCGTCGGACTCAAGATCGACCGCACGTTCATCGCCACGCTGGCCTCGGCACCGTCCGACGCCGCCATCGTGCGCAACATCGTCGACGTGTCCCACGAGCTGGGGCTCACCGTGACCGCCGAGGGCGTCGCGGACGCCGCGGCGCTGGCCCGGCTCGTCGAGTTCGGCTGCGACACCGCGCAGGGCTTCCACCTGTCCGAGGCCGTGTCGGCCGTCGACCTGCCGGCCCGCATCGCCGAGCTCGAGACCGCCGTCCGCGGCTGGATCGGCACCTCACCGACGGTCGACCTCTCGGACAGCGCCGAAAGCGCAGAGACCTGGTCCCCCGGCCGGCGCTAGCCGACCCGGGACCGCTCCACTACTCCCCGACCAGCTACTCCCCGACCAGGCCGACGGCGGTCGCGTTGGCCCACTTGTAGTCGGCCTTTCCGTTCGGACCGCGCAGGATCTGCGGCACGAACAAGATGCGCTTCGGGCACTTGTAGCCCGCCAGCTGGGCCTTGCAGTGGGCCACGAGCTCGGCCTCGAGGTCGGCCGAGCCGGTCGAGCCGTCGGCGAGCGACACGAGCGCCGTGATGGCCTGGCCCCACTTCTCGTCCGGGAGACCCACCACGTTGGAGTCCACGACGGCGTCGTGGAGCTTGAGGGTCTCCTCGACCTCCTCGGGATACACCTTCTCGCCGGCGGTGTTGATGCACACCGAGCCGCGGCCCAGCAGGCGGATGGTGCCGTCGGCCTCGACGGTGGCGAAGTCGCCCGGCACCGACCACACCCGGCCCGCAAAGGTCCGGAACGTGCCCGCGGTCTTCTCGGGGTCCTTGTAGTAGCCGACCGGAATGGGGCCGCCCACTGCCAGCACGCCGGTGGTGCCAGAGCCCGGCTCGACCTCCACGCCCTCCTCGGTGAACACCTTGGCGTGCTCGCCCAGGCGGAACCGGGCCGTCTGCTCGGTCGCCCCCTTCTTGGACACCGAGGCACCGAACCCGACGCCCTCGGAGCTGCCCAGCAGGTCGGCCAGCGTGGCCGAGCAGTAGCCCAGGACCTGGTCCTTCGCCTGCTGCGACCACATGACGCCGGAGCTGGCGATGACCTTGAGCGACGACAGGTCGTACGGGCGGCCCTCGGCATCCGCGGTCTGCAGCGCCGCGACCATCGGCTTGGCGAAGGCGTCACCCACGATGGTGAGCTGCGTGATGCGGTTGCGCTCGACGGTCGCGCAGAGCTCGTCGGCGTCGAACGACCGGCCGGTGAGTGTGGTGATGCAGCCGCCGTGGCTCAGCACTGCGACCGCGGTGATGGCCGAGGTCCCGTGCATGAGCGGCGCGGCCGGCAGCATGCGCACCGCCTTGCCCAGCTCGTGGAACGTACGGGCGGCGTCGGCGGCGTCGTCCGGCGTGGTCGGCAGCGGGAGCTTCACGATGGCGAACGTGGCGGCCGCCGTACCGAGCAGCGAACGGTGCGGCCACATGACGCCCTTGGGCATCCCGGTCGTGCCCCCGGTGTAGAGGAACCAGAGGTCGTCGGCCGACCGCTCGATCCGCGGCGCCGGTGCCGCGGCCGCCAGTGCCGACTCGTAGTCCACCGCCCACTCGGGCACAGGGTGCTCGTCGGTGGCGCCCACGCAGACGAACGTGCGCACGAGGGGCGCCTCGACGCGGACGGCGTCGAGCCGGTCGGCCAGCTCGGCGGAGAACAGGACGGCCTCGGCGTCGGAGTTCTGCAGCAGGTACAGGAGCTCGTTGGTCAGGTACCGGTAGTTGACGTTGACCGGGACGCAGCGCTGCTTGAACGCCGCGAACATGCCTTCGACGTACTCGGGCCCGTTGTAGAGGTAGAAGGCGACCTTGGCGTCGGGCCGCAGTCCGGCGGCGTCCAGGTGGCCGGCCAGCAGGGCCGAGCGAGCCTCGAACTCGGCCCACGTGCGGTCCATCTCCCCGTGGCGCAGCGCCAGCGCCGACGGGACCGCGTCGGCCACCGCTTCCCAGCAGGTCGCAAGATTCAGCCCGTCGGACGGGGCGGTG
>CAJANQ010000569.1 GCA_903941145.1 uncultured Actinomycetes bacterium | reverse complement strand
TCAGCGGCGCGCAGCTGGGGGAGGAGCAGGCTGGTCAGGAGGAACGGGCCCAGGACCTGCGCGGCGACGGTGGCCTCGGTGCCGTCGGGCGCGGTGCGCCGGTCGGCGGTGAGGGCGCCGGCGTTGTGGACCAGCACGTCGAGGCGGTCGTGGGTCGCGGCGAACTCTGCAGCTGCGGCGCGGACGGCGGCGAGGTCGGCCATGTCGGCGACGAGTACGCCACCGGTGTCGTTGCCGGTGGCCCGGGCAATGTCGTCGTGGGCGGCCTGCGTGCGGCGCTGGTCGCGTCCGAGCAGCGTGACTGCGGCACCGCACGCCGCAAGCTGCTGCGCCGCGGCGCGACCCAGCCCAGACGTGCCGCCGGTGAGGAGGACGACCTTGTCCGTGAGGTCGTAGGAGTCGACCGGCTGCCAGTGCTCCAGACGGGACCGGACGTCGAACCCGACCCGCGTGAAGCTGGGCGCGACCGGCAGCTCGAGCGCCGCGTCGACGACGTTGCGGAACACCCCCATCAGCGGACGGTCACTTCACGAACTCGCCGTCGAGCACCCGGCGCAGGCCCGCGGCCGCGCGGCTGCCGATCTTGTCGAAGCCTGGGCCCATGAGGGAGTCGGCGACGTGGAGCGGTCCGCGGAGGCGCACCTCGGCGTCGTAGGTGACGGTGCAGCCGCCGCCCTCGGCCGGCTCCACCACGATGCGGTCGTGCGAGGTCATCCAGAGGTTGGAGGCCTCGACCACGACCGAGCTGTCGGGCCGCCAGGTGAGCGTCCGGTAGCGCAGCGTCATGTCGCCGACCGGTCCGGCGACGGTCACGTCGAACGACGAGTCGGGGCCGGCCCCGTCGCCGTCGACCTGGGCGACCTTCTTCACGCCCGGGTCCCAGTCGGCGAAGTGTCGGAGGTCGGCCATGTAGGCGAAGGCGTCCTCGGGGGACTTCGGAGTGGAGATGGAGGTGACGTAGCGGGCCATCTCCACAGACTGCCGCGGTCCCGGCCGGCGGCACAGTCCTGCGGACAGAGGTCACCCGTGGCCACCGTCGGACCCACCGGCCGCGGCGTCTGTTCCATACCTGTGTAGGGTTCTGGCTCCGCAGCAGTAGGGGGATCTCCATGGCCGCTCCTGTAGCGAGCAACGACACCTGGTCGGACGAGAAGGTCGCGACCGATGCGCTCCTGTTCGACGCCAACGCCGTGGTCGGCGGCTACGAGCGCTCGCCCGCCGACGTGCTGCGGGTCGTGGGGTTCGCCCTCCTCACGCTGTTGCTCATGGCTGTGACCCGGTGGGGCCGCGAGTCGATCCTTGGGGTGGAGAGGAGCCTGCTCGAGCTGCTGGGGTTCCTCACCCCGACGTGGGAGCGCGTGCTGGGCGGGGTGCTGCAGATCGTCGTGGCCCTGGTGCTGGTCATGAACTACCTGCTGCCGCTGTTCACCAGGCGGTTCAGGTTGTTCGGGTACGTGGTGCTCGTGACGGTCCTCGGCGGACTTGCCTCGCTCGCCGTCCAGAACGCGTCGAACTTCTCGGACAACCCGGTGATCATCAACCGGGCGGCCCAGCTCGCAGGCGTGTCACGGGTGTTCCCTGCTCCCTGGGCGTTGACCGGCATGGCGGCGATCTTCGTCGTCGCCGGCCCGTTCGTGACCGACCGCTGGCGGAAGGCCGGCGCCTGGACGCTCGCCGTCGTCGTCGGGCTGCGGCTGGTCGTCTCGTCCTACCTGCCGCTCGACACGTTCGTCTCGGTCGCACTCGGAGCTGCGGTGGGCGCGCTGGTGCTCGCCGTCCTGGGTCGTCCCAACCACCGCCCGACGGTCGGCGCGGTCGGTGCTGCGCTGCGGGCCAACGGCCTCGACGTCGCCGAGATCCACCCTGCGTCGGTCGACGCCCGAGGGTCCACCCCGTACTTCGCCACCCTCTCCGACGGGCAGAAGGTCTTTGCCAAGGCCCTCGGCAACGAGGAGCGCAGCGCCGACCTGCTGTTCCGTCTCTACCGTTCGCTGCGGTTCCGCCACCTGGGCGACTATCGGCCGTTCTCGTCGCTGCGCCGCACCGTGGAGCACGAGGCGTTCGTCGCGCTGGTGGCCCGTGACGTGGGCATCCGCACCCCTCGCCTACGTGCGGTGACGTCGGTGGGGTCCGACTCCATGGCCCTGGCCTACGACCAGATCGACGGTGCGTCGCTGGACTCGGTGCCGCCGGAAGCACTCACGGACGAGGTGCTTGCCGACCTGTGGTCGCAGGTGGCGCTCATGCAGCGTCACCGGATCGCCCACCGCGACCTGCGCAAGGCCAACGTGTTCCTCGACGCCGACCAGAACGCCTGGATCATCGACTTCGGGTTCAGCGAGGCCGCTGCGGACGACACGCTCCTCGAGACCGACATCGCCCAGTTCATGGCGGCGCTGGCGATCGACGTCGGTGTCGACCGCACGCTCGATGCTGCGATTGCGGCCGTGGGCACCGACGCGGTGGCCGGCTGTCTCAGCCGACTGCAGCGGAAGGCTCTGAGCGGGGCCACGCAGGCCCGGCTGAAGGACCACCCGCACCTGCTCGACGAGCTCCGGACCACT
>CAJANQ010000568.1 GCA_903941145.1 uncultured Actinomycetes bacterium | reverse complement strand
TGGCCGACAGCGCCGCGGTGGGCCTCAGCGGGCTGGCGGCCCGGTGGGGCGCACGGGGCAGCTCTCGGATGCTCGCCAAGGTTCCCTCGTCCTCCAAGAAGGCATTCGCGGCAAAGGCTGCCAAGTCCGGCTCCCCCTGGGGCCTCGCCGCCCTCCTCCCCTACGGCGTGGGCGCGGGCGTCGGCGCAGCCGGCAACGCGGCGCTCGTGCTCGCGGTAGGGCGCGCCGCCAAGGAGTACTTCACCCGCACTCCCCCTCCGGACGGCCGCGTGGCCGAGTTCGTCGACGAGGACACCGTCCTGCTCGACGACGAACCGCCCGCAGGTGCACGCTCCAGCAGCCAGCCTGGTGACGACCCCGACGACGACATCGTCGACGCCGAGATCGTCGGCTGAACTACTCCCCCGCTGCTGCTTCGGCCTTCGCGGCTGCTGGCGGTCGCAGCCAGGAGAGCAGCCCGGCCGTCCCCAGCACGAACACGATCGTCGCGAGCGTGGCCCAGTTGGGCAGGTCGATCCTGCCGATGCCCGGCAGGCCGAGCTCGAGGACCACGGAGATGCCCACCAGTGCGAGCACCACCGCAATCCCCTCCCCCAGGTAGTGGAACCTGTCCCGGAGGTCGGCCAGCACGAAGTAGAGCGCCCGGAGGCCGAGGATGGCCATCACGTTCGACGTCAGCGCCACGAACGGGCTGCGGGTGACGGCGAGCACCGCCGGCACCGAGTCGACGGCGAACAGCACGTCCGTGACCTCCACCACCAGCAGCACCAGCAGCAGCACCGTGGCGACGTGCCGTCCGTCCACCTTCCGGACGAACTTCCCCCCGCTCGGTCCGTGGTCGACCGGCACGACCGTCGAGAGCCACTTCACCAACCGTGAGCTCGCCGGGTCGAACCCGCCCTCGTCCGAGCGGAACATCTGCCAGGCGGTGTAGAGCAGGACGATGCCGAACCCGTAGCCGATCCACTCGAACCTCAGCAGCAGCGCCGAGCCCGCCACGATGAACAGCCCGCGGAACGCGACGGCACCGAACACGCCCCAGAACAGCACCCGGTGCTGGTAGCGACGGTCAACGCCGAACCACGACAGGATCACGGCCCACACGACGACGTTGTCGACCGAGAGGCTCTTCTCCAGGAGGTACGCCGACAGGTACTCCCCCGCCGGACGGGCACCACCGAGCGCCAGCACGACCAGGCTGAATGCAAGCCCGAGGGCGATCCATACGACCGCCTCCCCCGCAGCGCGCCGGAAGGAGACCACGTCGTGGCGCCGGTGCAGGACCGTCAGGTCCAGCACGAGCAGCACGGCCACGCCGACACCGAACCCGACCCAGGCCCACCACGGCGCGACGAACCCTGACCGGGCGGCAAGCAGCATCTGCGGCACGGCGCCACGCTAGGGCGCACCGCCGGTAGGGTCGGCCCATGGCTGACCTGACACCTGCCCTGATCGACGGCGAGGACGTGGCCTCGGGCGACCCGAGCGAGGTTCGATCGCCCTACGACGGTGCCCTGGTGGGATCGGTGCCGACGTGCTCCACCGCCGACATCGACCGTGCCGTCGCCGTGGCGCTGTCCCGGCACCGGACCGGGGCGCTGCACCAGTACGAGCGTGCCGAGATCCTCGACCGCGCCGCCGTGCTCCTCGCCGAGCGGGTCGAGGAGTTCGCCCAGTCGATCTCCACCGAGTCCGCCAAGCCGATCTCCACCGCCCGCATCGAGGCCGCACGCGGTATCGACACGCTCCGGTTCTCCGCCGCGGCCGCCCGCACGCTCGTCGGCGAGGTGGTGGCGCTCGACGCGTCGTCCGCCGGCGCCGGCCGCACCGGCTTCACCCTCAAGATGCCCATCGGCGTCGTCGCTGCGGTGTCGCCGTTCAACTTCCCGCTCAACCTGGTGCTGCACAAGATCGCACCGGCCGTCGCTGCAGGCTGCCCGGTCGTCCTGAAGCCGGCGTCGAGCACCCCGCTCACGGCACTGCGGATCGCCCGGCTGTTCGAGGAGGCCGGCCTGCCCGCCGGTTGGCTGAACGTCGTCACGTGCCCGGGCCGTACCGCCCAGCACCTGGTCGACCATCCCGACATCTCGATGGTCACCTTCACGGGTTCGCCCCCGGTCGGCTGGGGCATCCGTGCGTCGGCCGCCACCAAGAAGGTCAGCCTCGAGCTGGGCAACAACGGGCCCGTCATCGTGACCCCGGACGCGGACCTTGAGCTCGCGGCGCAGAAGATCGTGGCCGGCGGGTACGGGTTCTCCGGACAGACCTGCATCTCCGTCCAGCGGGTCTACGCGCACCGGGCGGTCCACGACGATCTCATGGGTCTGCTCGCCGGCGCGGTGGAGTCCCTCGTGGTGGGCGACCCGGCGGACCCGGCGACGAACGTCAGCGCGCTCATCTCCCGCAGCGAGACCGACCGTGTGGCCGACTGGGTCGACGAGGCCGTCGCCCAGGGGGCGACCGTCGCCGCCGGCGGTGGACGGGCCGAGCACGACGTGCTCCGCCCCGTGCTGCTCGACGGCGTCACGCCCGACATGAAGGTGTGCCGCGACGAGGTCTTCGGCCCGATGGTCGGCGTCGCCGCCTACGACACGTTCGACGAGGCGGTCGAGCTCTGCAACGACTCCCGCTACGGGCTCCAGGCCGGCGTGTTCACCGTACGCACCGACACTGCGCTCGAGGCCGCCCGTCGGCTCGAGTACGGCGGCGTGCTGATCAACGACGCCCCCACCTGGCGGGCCGACCAGCAGCCGTACGGCGGCGTCAAGGACTCGGGCAACACCCGTGAGGGCCCGGCGTTCACGGTCGAGGAGATGACCGAGCGGCGCATGGTCGTCCTCGGCTAGCGGGACTGCCGCTAGTTCAGCGCAGGGTCGTCGGGGTAGAGCCCGATGCTCGCCAGCCGCCCGCCCTGCCGGCGCATCACGTTGCGCCAGAGCGCGTCGGGGGCGGGGCAGAACACGTCGTCAGGCATCGCCTCGACCACGTGCCACACACCGGCCTCGAGCTCGCCCTCCAGCTGGCCGCCTGACCAGCCCGAGTACCCCGTGTAGAAGCGGACCGAGTCGACCCCGCCGACGCGGCCCTCGAGGAGTGCCTCTGGCTCGACCATGACGACCGGGCCGTCGACCACGATCGCGTGCTCCAGGTCGCTCCCCATCTGTCGCAGTCCCAGTGCCAGCAGACCCCCGACCGAGACTGGGCCACCCATGAAGAACACGCCGGGCGACGACACCGGCAGCGGGAGCTCGTCGAGGTGCTCGTCGACCTCGGACGAGGTCGGCCGGTTGAGGACGAGGCCCATGGCACCGTCCTCGTCGTGGTCGAGCATGTAGACGACCGTTCGGTCGAAGTTCTCGTCGCCGAGGTCGGGCACCGAGACCAGGAGCTGGTGCCGGGTGGTCATCGGTGCGGGTCCAGGCTCAGACGATGTCGAGCGAGAGCATCCGGATCGCGTTGCCGCGGATGATCTTGTACTGCACGTCGGCCGGCAGGTGGCCCATGAGGTCGATGGCGACCTGCTTGGAGTTCGGCCAGGTCGAGTCGGTGTGCGGGTAGTCGGTCTCGAACGTGATGTTGTCGACCCCGACACTCTCCAGGCTCTCGAGGCCGTGGCGGTCCCGGAAGAAACAGCCGAACACCTGCCGGTAGTAGTAGTTGGAGGGAGGCTCCGGAATGGCCTCGGCGACGCCGCCCCAGGCCCGGTGCTCCATCCACACGTCGTCGGCCCGCTCGAGGATGTAGGGGATCCAACCGATCTGGCCCTCGGAGTACGCCAGCTTGAGCTCTGGGAACTTCACGAGCACGCCCGAGAACAAGAAGTCCGAGAGCGACGACATGGCATTGCCGAAGCTGAGCGTGGCCTGCACCGCCGGCGGAGCGTCGGGCGAGGTCGACGGCATGCGCGACGAGCTGCCGATGTGCATGTTGACCACGGTCTGCGTCTCTGCGCAGGCCTGGAAGAACGGGTCCCAGTAACCGGTGTGGATGCTGGGCAGACCCAGGTGGTACGGCACCTCGGAGAAGCAGACTGCATGGACGCCACGCGCTGCGTTCCGGCGCACCTCGTCGGCCGCGAGCTGGGCGTCCCAGAGGGGGACGATGATGAGCGGGACCAGGTGGCCGTCGGAGTCGCCGCACCACTCGTCGACCATCCAGTCGTTGTAGGCCTTCACGCAGGCCAGGCCCAGGTCGTGGTCGTTCGCCTCGGTGAAGGTCTGCCCGCAGAACCGGGGAAACGTCGGGAACGACAGCGACACGTCGACGTGGTTCGCCAGCATGTCCTCGACGCGGGCCTTCGGGTCGTAGCAGCCCGGCCGCATCTCGTCGTAGGTGATCGGCGAGAGCGTCATGTCGTCACGCTCGAACCCGACCGCCGCCACGTGGCGCTTGTGCGGGACCACCAGGTCCTCGAAGAGCCAGCAGTCGGACTTCGGGGCGTCGTCGGAGTACTCGATCTCGTAGCCGGTGCCGCCGACGAACTTCATGCCGGCGATCCCGCGCCGCTCGACCCTGGGGCCGGCGGCGCGGTACTTCTCGGGGAGCCAGCGCTGCCAGAGGTCCGGCGGCTCGACGACGTGGTCGTCGACGCTGACGATCATGGGGATCTCGCCGACGGTGGTGCCGGCGTCGTTGAGTTCCTCGGTCACGGTCACGTGGGTCCTCCGGGGTTCGGTTGACAGGATGGTACGCCCGGGCTGCTCGGAGTGCCGAGGTACCGGGGCCCGCGGCTACATGACCGGGAGCGTGCTCTTCCCGTCGGTGGCCCACCACGAGGCGGTGAGGGTGAACCCCTCCCAGGAGCTGGTCGGCACCATGAACTCGAACGAGCGGCGGTAGCCGGTGTGGAGGATGCGCCACTCCCCTCCCCTGCGCTCGTAGGTGTCCTCGTAGAAGGCCGCGCCCATCAGGACGAAGTTCCACTCGGTGTCAAGCACGATGTCCTCGAGCGCCCAGGTGGCGGTGGCGGTGTCGCCGTCGACGGAGATCTCCGGGTGGTGGACCCGGTGGCTCGAGTGGAACTGCTCGCGGCCCATGTTCTTGGAGATGAACTCGACGATCGCGTCCCGCCCCTCGTAGGTGTAGTTGCCGCCGCTGTACGACGCCGTGGCGTCCTCCCACAGGACGTCGGGCAGGTGCGCCCAGTCCTTCTGGTCGAGGCATCGGAGGTAGGCGTACTTGACCCGCTTGACCTCTTCCATGTCGCAGAGCTCTTCAGGCGTCATCGCCAGCCTCCAGTTGCCGTGTCGTGGTACGGCAACCGTAGCGGGCACGGTTAGGTTCGGGGTGTGGTCGAACAGGGGGCTGGACGCATGACCGAGACTGGAACCTCACGGGTGGACGGCCTGCTGGCCGAGATGACGCTCGACGAGAAGGCGGCGCTGACCGCGGGCGTGAACATGTGGTTCGGCACCGGCGTGGAACGCCTGGGCCTCTCGCCGATCAAGGTCAGCGACGGCCCTGCCGGCGTCCGGGGCGAACGCTGGGTGCACTCCTCCGCTGCCTGCACCCCCTGCGCCACTGCGCTGGGCTCGACGTGGGACCCGGCGACGGTCGCCGCCGTCGCCGAGGTGCTCGCCGAGGAGTGCGCGACCAAGGACGTCGACGTCCTGCTGGCTCCGACCGTGAACCTGCACCGCCACCCGCTCGCCGGACGCAACTTCGAGTGTCTCTCGGAGGACCCTCTCCTGACTGCGGCCCTCGCCGTTGCGCACATCGAGTCCCTGCAACGCGCCGGGACCGGCGCCTGCATCAAGCACTTCGTGGCCAACGACAGCGAGTTCGAGCGCATGTCGATCAGCTCCGAGGTCGACGAGGTCGCGCTCAGGGAGCTGTACCTGCTGCCCTTCGAGCGGGCCGTCACAGCCGGCGTGGCCTCCGTGATGTCGGCCTACAACCGGCTCAACGGCACCTCGTGCTCACAGCACCACTGGCTGCTGACCGAGCTCCTGAAGGTCGAATGGGGCTTTGAGGGGGCCGTCATCTCCGACTGGTGGGGCACCTACGACGGTGCGGCCGCCGAGGGCGGGCTCGACCTGGAGATGCCCGGACCGCCGATCCACATGGGTCCGGTCCTGGCCGAGCTGGTGCGGTCCGGCCAGCTCGACGAGGCGCTCGTCGAGGACAAGGCCCGCCGCATCCTGACCACCATGGACAGGTTCGGCGCCCTTGACCGCCCGGAGCGAGGCCCGGAGCGGTCGGTCGACGACCAGCGTCATTCCGCCGTGCTGCGGGCGGCCGGCTCCGAAGGGATCGTGCTGCTGCGCAACGACCCGGTCGACGGGGCCCCGGTGCTGCCCCTCTCCCCCGGTGTCGGGAAGGTCGCACTCATCGGCCCCAACGCCGACGCGTTCACCATGCTCGGCGGCGGCTCGGCCTCCATGAACCTGCACCACGCCGTGACGGTCCTGCAGGGGCTCACGGCTGCGCTGGGCGACGGCGTGGAGGTGGTCCACGAGCGTGGCGTGGACGCAACCCGGGCAGCGCACCCGCTCCCAGAGCGGTGGACCGACGGCATCACCGTCGACTACTTCGGCAACCGCGAGTGGGCCGGCGAGCCGGTCTACTCGGCCGCCGCCAGCGACCTGCGCCTGGTCTGGATGGGCGACCTGCCTGATGGCGTCCCGGAAGGTCAGTTCTCGGCCCGAGCCGCCGCCACGTTCATCGCCCCGGAGGACGGCGAGTGGAGCCTGTCGCTCGTGACCGGGGGCGCAGGACGTGTGTTCCTCGACGGCGAGGTCGTCCTCGACAACTTTGACCACCGCGAGCCGGGCACCGAGTTCTTCGGTCTCGGGTCGGCGGAGATCACCCACTCGTTCACGACGCGGGCCGGGAGCCACCACCAGGTGGTCGCCGAGTTCGAGTGCATCGAGGGGATCGGTGTCGGTGCGCTCATGGTCGGCCTCCGGCCGCCGCTCGCCCCGGACGGGATCGGCCGTGCGGCCGCAGCGGCGGCTGGCGCCGACGTCGCCGTCGTGGTGGTCGGCATGGACCAGAGCTGGGAGGGCGAGGGCGGGAACCGCGCCGACCTCTCGCTCCCCGGCCAACAGGCCGAGCTGGTGGCCGCAGTCACCGCCGCCAACCCCCGGACGGTGGTGCTGCTCAACAGCGGCGCGGTCGTGAGCCTGGACGGCACCGAGGGGGCGCCGGCGCTTCTGCAGACCTGGTACCTGGGCCAGGAGCACGGGCACGCCGTGGCCGACGTGCTCACCGGGAGGGTGGACCCGGGTGGCCGGCTCCCGATGACGTGGGGCCGACGGGTCGAGGACTGGTCCTCCAACGTGGGCTACCCAGGTGCCGACGGCAAGGTCGTCTACGGCGAAGGTCTGCTGGTCGGCTACCGCGACTTCGACGCCAACGAGCGCGACCCTGCGTTCTGCTTCGGCCACGGGCTCAGCTACGGCGCCGCAGACTGGGGAGTCCCGTCAGGCCTTCCCGTGCAGGTAGATGCTTCGTCGCTCGACGCAGGGGTCGAGCTGCGGGTGCCGCTCCGCAACGACGGCGACCGGACCGCCACCGAGGTCGTGCAGTGCTACGTCGCGGCGCCCGCCGAGTATCCCGGACGCCCGGTCAGGGAGCTTCGAGCCTTCGACAAGGTGCGGCTCGCTCCGGGTGAGCAGGGCGAGGCCGTGCTGCGGCTGGACCGCCGCTCGTTCTCCCGGTGGGACCCGGAGTCGGGCACGTGGGCGCTGATGACGGGTACGCACACCGTTGTCCTGGGCCGGTCCAGCCGAGACCTGCCGGTCGACCTGCATCTGGACGTGCGCGAGTAGTCCACGGCGCCACGCACGGGCCTGGCTCGCTCATCGGTGCATGGACCAGGGGGACGGACGTTCACTCCCTGGGTGGTCCGGTGTGCCGTTCGACGTCGTGGCCGGTGGCGACGGCTGCGTCGAGGTCGCCGGCTCGTTGGGAGCGCAGGACGGTGCCGTCGGGGCGGGTCCAACAGAAGCGTTGTTCGTGGTGCGGGTCGACGGTCATGGCCCAGCCCTTGCGGTGGGTGACCCCGTGGTGGTGCCGGCACAAACTCGCCAAG
>CAJANQ010000567.1 GCA_903941145.1 uncultured Actinomycetes bacterium | reverse complement strand
CTGGGGGCTGCCTACGACAGGGTGCGGGCCCGCGTCGAGCTGCAGCCGCTCCCGGCCGGCGACCAGGAGGTGGGCCCGGCCGAGCTGGCCACCGCCGCGACCTACGTCGCCTACCTGCCGGACGGCTGGCGCGACCTGGGCCCGGCGCTCGCTGCCGCGCTCAAGGGCGACGGCTTCGAGCTGCTCAACCTGGCCAACTCGTACTACGACAACGGGGGCTACCCCACCTATGCCGGCGTGACCTGTACCGACACCCCGCCGCCGAAGGGTGCCGAGGAGTACCGGAAGTTCGCGGCACAGGCAGAGCTGATCTCGCCACGGTTCGGCGGCGCGGTGGCCAACGAGCTGCTGGTGTGCGCCTACTGGCCGGTCGCGCCGACCGGCACGCCGGCGCCGGCCCAGGTCGTGGGCGCCCCGCCGGTCCTGGTGGTGGGCAACACGGGTGACCCGGCCACGCCGTACTCCAACGCCGTCGCGGTCTCGAAGCAGCTCCCCGGGGCGGTGCTGCTCACCGTCGACCTGGGCGGGCACACGGCCTACGGCTCCAACACGTGCGCGACCGCCGCGGTCGACAAGTACCTGATGACCACCACGACCCCCGCCCCCGGGACGGTGTGCCGCTAGGCACAGGTGGGCCCTAGTCTCCGGACGTCCGCAGTACGCCGACTGCGGGGTCCAGGGGGGTTTGCAGTGGAGTTCAACTTCGCACAGGTGTTCACGACCGTCGCGGCGGCCGTGCCCGACCACGAGTGCATCATCACGCCGACCGAACGGCTGACGTACTCACAGGTCGCCGAGCAGGGCGCCCGGTTCGCCAACGCGCTCCGGTCACGAGGACTGGGCCAGGTCGTCGACCGGTCCACGCTCGGGAACCACGAGTCCGGCCAGGACCACGTGGCGCTCTACCTGCACAACTGTCCCGAGTACCTCGTCGGCATGGTCGGCGCGTACATGGGACGGGTCGTGCCGTTCAACGTGAACTACCGGTACGTGGCCGAGGAGCTCGAGTACCTGCTGCTCGACGCCGGCGCCACCGCCGTGGTCGTGCACTCGGCGTTCGCCCCCACGCTGGCCGAGGTCCGTGACCGCCTCCCCGACCTGAAGGTCGTGCTGCAGGTGCCGGACGCGTCCGGCAACGAGCTCCTGCCCGGCGCCGAGTGGTACTCCGACGCGCTCGCCGACGCCGCGCCGACCATCGACCCCGAGCTCGCGGCCGCCTGGTCGCCCGACGACCTGTACATGCTCTACACGGGCGGCACCACCGGCATGCCGAAGGGTGTGCTCTGGCGCCAGGGCGACGTCTTCCCGGCCGCCATGGGCGGTAAGCGGCTCGACAACGAGCAGGAGTGGGCCTCGCTCGACGAGCTGGCCGAGAACACCGCCAACGGGGGCACCCGCCTGATGCCGGCCCCGCCGTTCATGCACGGCGCGGCCCACTGGATGGCCTTCAACGGGTTCGCCAACGCCAACGCCATCGTGCTGCCCGGCATCGTCGAGCACTTCGACACCGACGACGTGCTGGGCGTGATCGAGCGCGAGGGCGTCAACATCCTGCTCATCGTGGGCGACGCCTTCGGCCGGCCGCTGGTCGAGGCGATGGAGCGCGGCGAGTACTCGCTGGCCTCGCTGCTCGCGGTCGTGTCGGGCGGCGCACCGCTGTCGTCCGGCATCAAGGCCCGGATGTTCGCCGCCCAGGAGGGGCTCCTGATCATGGACGGCCTGGGCTCGTCGGAGACCGGCCAGCAGGCCCGCCAGACGTCGACCGCCGGCCAGGACGCCAGCACCGGCGACTTCACCCCGATGGAGGGCATGGCGATCCTGGACGAGGACCTCACGACGGTGCTCGAGGCCGGCCACTCCGAGATCGGCTGGCTGGGCCAGACCGGGCACATCCCGCTCGGCTACCTGGGCGACGCCGACAAGACGGCCCGCACGTTCCCGACCGTGGACGGCGTCCGCTACTCGGTGCCCGGCGACCGCGCCCGGCTCACCGCTGACGGCACGCTCGAGCTGCTGGGCCGCGACTCGGTCACCATCAACTCGGGCGGCGAGAAGATCTTCGCCGAGGAGGTCGAGGCCGCACTGCTGCACCACCCGGCCGTGGCCGACGTGCTGGTGGCGGGGCGCCCGTCCGAGCGCTGGGGCAAGGAGGTCGTCGCCGTCGTCCAGCTGACCGCCGGTGCGACCGCGGAGGACGAGGAACTCAGGGCCGCGGCAGCAGACCACATTGCGCGGTACAAGCTGCCCAAGGCGTTCGTCTACGTGGACGCCGTGAAGCGTTCGCCGTCGGGCAAGGCCGACTACCGCTGGGCCGCCGAGGTCGCGGCCGGCAACTAGCTCAGATCGGCAGGTCGCCGGTCCCCTTCTGGACCGAGCCCGTGTCCTTCCACGACGAGATGGTCCGCTGCGCGATGCGCATCTGGTGCACCTCGTCCGCGCCGTCGGCGAAGCGGGCCCATCGGGCGTGCTGGTACATGTGCGCCAGCGGGGTGTCGGTCGAGTAGCCGAGCGCACCGTGCACCTGGATGGACCGGTCGATCACGCGGTTCAGCATGTTGGCCACGAAGTGCTTGGCCATCGACACCTCGCCCTTGAAGTCGACCGACGGGTCGGTCTTGGCCCGGTCGATCAGGTAGGCGGCGTGCAGCACCATGAGCTTGGCCTGGTACAGCTCCATGGTGGAGTCCGCGATCATCCACTGGACACCCTGCTTCTCGGCGAGCAGCGAGCCGTGCGAGAACCGGTTCAGCGACCGCTCGACCATCATGTCGAGCGCCGTCTGCGCCTGGGCGATCCAGCGCATGCAGTGCGCCAGGCGGGCCGGGCCGAGCCGGTACTGGCCGAGCAGGTGGCCCTGGCCACGGCCGCCGAGCATCTTGGACTCGTGCACCCGCAGGTCCTCGATGAGGATCTCGGAGTGGCCGGTCGAGCCGTGCATGGTCTCGATCTGACGGACCTCGGTCCAACCCTCCGACGGGATGTCGACCAGGAACGCCGTGTTGGCGGCCTGGGGCAGGTCGGGGTCGTCCTCGGTGCGGGCGATGAGGATCGCGAAGTTGGCGCGGTGGGCGTTGGAGATGAACCACTTGTGCCCGTTCAGCACCCACTCCTCGCCGTCCTGGTAGGCGTTGGTGCGGATCAGCGTGGGGTCGGAGCCGGCGACCTCGGGCTCGGTCATGGCGAAGCAGGACCAGGTGAACCCCTCGCAGAGCGGCTT
>CAJANQ010000566.1 GCA_903941145.1 uncultured Actinomycetes bacterium | reverse complement strand
TTCAACGCCGACCTGTCGCACTGGTACACCGGCCACGAGCTCGGCATGGCGGACATGGGTGCCCTCGTGGAGCGGCTCTCCCCGGTCCTCGACCGGGTGCGGTACTTCCATGGCCGGATCGGCACCTCGGGGAGCATCCAGGTCGACGTCGGTGACGGCGACCCCGTGGAGCATCCGTCGGTGGCGCACTTCCAGCTGCTGTGGACCCGGGCGATGTCGGGGTTCCTGGCCGGCGCGGCGGACGACCCCGTGCCACCGCTGGACCTGCAGGTGGGGTTCGCCCCCGAGCTGCTGCCGGCCGAGGTCGGCTACGCCCGGCTCGTGCCAGGACCTGACGGTTCGATGGTCGAGGAGTGCGACCGCTGGGCCCAGGCGCTGGTGCTGAGCGACCTGGCCGCCAACTGCTTCGCCGAGGCGCAGGGAGGGCGGGCATGACGGACGAGTGCCCGGTGGACCTGGACGACCCCGGCCTGCTGCTGCGTGGCGACGTGCTGGACGACCCCACGGCGTTCCACGACGCGCTGCGCGCCCAGGCACCCGTGTGGCAGGTGCCGGGGCAGGACACCTACCTGGTGTCGGACCCGAAGCTGGTCCGTGAGGCGGTCGGCCGGCCCGAGGACTTCTCGTCGAACCTGGCGAGCGTGCTGCACGACGACGGCTCCGGCTGCCCGGTGGCGTTCCGGATGTCGCGGCCCGGCGACCCGGTCAACGTGCTCTCGACCGCCGACCCGCCGATCCACACCCGGCACCGTCGGGTGCTCCAGCAGTTCCTGAGCCCAGCGGCCGTTGCCGCGCTCGAGCCGGTCGTGGGGCAGATCGTGGGGGAGTGCCTCGACCAGCTGCTGGCCGGTCCGACGGCTGACGCGGTCCCGGTCTTCACCGACGCCGTGCCGATCCGCACGGTCTGCGAGCTGGTCGGCCTGCCTGCCGAGGACTCGACCTACCTGGTGCAGAAGGTCGGTGAGACCGGCGCGCTCATGGACGGTGTGACGGACCTTGACGGCATCTCCGCCGGCGCGGTCGCCGCGCTCGAGCTCACCGGGTACGTCGAAGGACAGCTGCACGCCTCGCTCGCGCTGCCGACGGCCGAGCGTCGCGGGCTCGTGGGCGTGCTCGCCGACGCCGTCGACGCCGACGAGCTGAACGCGGGCGAGGCGCGCGACATCCTGGTCGTGCTGGTCTCGGCCGGTTCGGAGACCACGTCGAGCCTGCTGGCGACCGCGGTCGAGACGCTCGCCCGCGACCAGGCGCTGCAGGACCGTCTCCGGCGCGACCCGTCGGGGATCCCGGACGCCGTCGAGCACCTGCTGCGCACCGACGGGCCGTTCCAGTTCCACTACCGCTACGTCACCGGCGACACCGAGCTGGGTGGCGTCCAGATCCCGGCCAAGAGCCGGCTGCTCCTCATGTGGGCCGCCGCCAACCGGCCGGCGCCGGGCGCGACGGAGGGCCTCGGCACTGCCGACGACCGCGGGCCGGCGCCGCACTTCGCGTTCGGCCGCGGCCTCCACTTCTGCATCGGGGCGCCCGTCGCCCGGCTCGAGGCCCGTGTTGCGCTCGAGGCGCTCCTGGCCCGGACCGCGTCGTTCGAGCTCGCCCCCGGGCAGTCGCCGACGCGGCGCCCGAGCATCTTCATCCGCCGGCACGCCACGCTGCCGGTCGTGGTGCGTCCC
>CAJANQ010000565.1 GCA_903941145.1 uncultured Actinomycetes bacterium | reverse complement strand
TACCCTCGCCCGAGAGGCGGTCCGGGTCGAGCCCGGAACACACGCCGGGCGGGGGACGTTGAGGCAGGTCATGCACATCCGACGGCGCGGCATCGCGCTCATCACCGTCGTGGCGGCAGCAGTGCTGGCGGGCGCGTGCACGGCGGCGCCGGAGACCCCGGAGTCCAGCACCAAGTTCGACCCCTACCGTTGGTCCAAGGTCGCCGACGACGCCCCCTGGGGACGCCGGGCCGGGGTCGAGACCGTGCGGCTCGGCAGCTCGATCTACCTAGTCGGCGGACGCACGCCGAAGGCGCCCATCGCGTTCCCCGACGGGCCGGTGCCGGGGAACTCCACGATCTGGGGCGACGTCTGGCGCAGCGACGACGGCGGCAAGGGCTGGACCGAGGTCCTGACCACCGACGACGCCGCTCACTGGAAGGCGCGGGCCTACCACGAGGTCGTCACCCAGGGTTCCCGAATGGTCCTCCTCGGCGGTCAGAACTTCCCGCTCGTGACCAACCCGGCCTGCGACCAGAGCGTGTTCTGCACGCCAAGGTTCACACCGAAGTCCGAGTTCTTCAACGACGTCTGGGCCAGCACCGACGGCACCAACTGGGACCAGCTCACCCCCAACGCCCCGTGGTCCGGTCGGGCCGGCCACAGCGCGGCGGTCCTCGACGGCACCATCTACGTCCTGGGCGGGTCGGTGAACGACGACGTCAGCGTGGTGGGCGGTCCGCCGTCCCGACAGCTCTTCAACGACGTCTGGAAGTCCACCGACGGCATCACCTGGACGCAGGCGACCGCCGCCGCCCCGTGGCGGACGCGCGCCGGCGCCTCCACCGTCGTGAAGGACGGCTGGCTGTACCTGCTGGGCGGCGAGTACGGCTTCACCGGTTCTCCCCCGCCCTACCTCAACGACGTCTGGCGGACCCGCGACGGCGCCGACTGGGAGCTCGTCACGCCGGCTGCGGGCTGGTCGCCCCGGCCCGGCAACACCTGCGACGCGCTCGACAGCACCATCGTGTGCTTCGGCGGGTACGGCCAGAGCCCGAACCCGCTCGACTTCTTCGGCCGCATGAGCCCCAACGACATCTGGATCAGCGACGACGGCGCCACGTGGACCCGGGCCAAGGGAACGCCGTGGAACGCCGCGACGCCCGACGACGTCCGGTACGACTACGACACCGTGGTCGCCCCGGCCGGTCCCGGTTCGACCGGTGATGCGATCCTGACGTTCGGCGGCGACCAGGAGAACTTCAACTTCTTCGACCCGACGCAGTACCTGAACGTCGCCGACGACGTCTGGCAGTTCGCCCTTCCCGCAGCGCCGTAGAGTCCGTCGGGTGAACCCCGAGGTCGACGCCTTCATCACAGGAGCGACGCAGTGGCCTGACGAGCTCGCAGCGATGCGTCCGGTGCTGCTCGCCACCGGTCTCACCGAGGAGCTCAAGTGGCGTCAGCCCTGCTACTCGCACGAGGGCAAGAACATCGTCATCATGGGCGAGATGAAGGCCGGGATGACGCTCGGGTTCTTCAAGGGCGGCCTGCTGTCGGACCCCGACCGGGTCCTGTTGGACAACGGCCCCAACTCCCGCCAGACCAAACGGATGTTCTTCACGTCCGTCGACGACGTTGAACGCCTTGCCGACACTGTGACCCGCTACGTCAACGAGTCGGTTGCGGTCGAGCTGTCGGGGGCGACCCTTGACCCTGCGCCAGAGCCTGAGCTGGCGGCCGAGCTGCAGGAGCGGCTCGACGCCGACCCCAAGCTCAAGGCAGCCTTCGAGGCCCTCACTCCTGGGCGACGTCGCTACTACAACATCCACATCTCCGAGGCGAAGCAGTCGGCCACCCGGTCCACCCGCGTCGAGAAGTGCATCCCCAAGATCCTGGCCTGCAAGGGCCTCCAGGACCGCTGAGCACCCACCCCCACAGAACGGCAACGTCACCATGGCAACCGACGACCAGCAGCCCGGACCAGAAGCGCTCGGCAAGTCAGCCACCCAGCGCTCCGCCCGCGAGATCGCGCCCGGCGTGTACTTCCTGGCGGGCTTCGGCAACACGACGATCATCGTCGGCGACGACGGTGTGGCCGTCGTGGACCCCGGCCTGTTCATCAACGGCCCCCGCGTCGTCGGAGAGCTCCGGGCCATCACCGACCTTCCGGTCCGCTACGTCATCTACACGCACGGCCACTACGACCACGCGTTCGGCACGCCCGCCCTGCTCGCGGACGCACAGGACCGCGGCCACGCCGCACCCGACATCGTCGGCCATGTGAACGTCGCCCGGCGGTTCGAGCGCTACGCCAAGACGTCCGGCCACCTGGCGAAGACCTTCGACCTGCAGTTCGCCAGCTGGGGCCCCGGCGGCGGCGACGTCGTGCGCAAGGCCACCTACTGCCCGCCGACCATCGCGTACGAGGACCGCATCGCGCTCGACGGCATCGCCGGCATGCCGCTCGAGTGCCGTCACGGCCTGGGCGAGACCGACGACCACACCTGGGTCTGGGTGCCGGACGCCAAGGTCATCGTCGGCGGCGACTTCATCGTGTCGTCACTGCCCAACGCCGGGACCCCGTTCCGGGTCCAGCGCTACGTGCTCGAGTGGGCCGAGGCCCTCGAGGAGATGGCCGCGGTCGAGCCGGTCGCCGTCGTCAGCGGCCACGGCGGCGTGTTCACCGACGACGCCACCGACATGCTGCTCACCACGTCACAGGCGCTGCGCTGGCTCGACGGCGAGGTCGTCCGGCGCATCAACGAGGGCCAGTGGCAAGAACAGATCCTGGCCGAGGTCGAGCTCCCGTCCGAGATGGCCGCCAGCGAGTACCTCCAGCCGCTCTACGGGTGCACGGCGTTCGCGGTCAGGGACCTGCTGCGCCGCTACATGGGCTGGTACGACGGCAACCCGTCCATGCTGTTCCCGTCGACCCGCGCCGAGGTCGCCCAGGAGGTGCTGGCCCTCGCCGGCGGCGCCGAGGCACTCCTGCAGCGGGCCGAGGAGCTCGCCGCGGGCGACGCCGCAGAACAACAGCGGGCGCTGCACCTGGTCGACTTCGTCGTCTACGGCGGCGGCCCCGAGGTGGCCGACGCCCACCGCCGCAAGGCCGACCTGCTGGACCTGCGGGCGGACAGCGAGCGGTCGTTCGTCGCCCACAACGTGCTCAAGTCGGCTGCGGTGCTCGAGCGCCAGCAGGCCGACGACGCCGGCTGACCCGCTAGACGGACGGCGCCACCACAAGGTCGTCGCCGGCCGACGGGACCAGCTTCGGCCGCTCCACCACGAACATGACGGCCCAGTAGACGGCGAAGCCCACGAACACCCCGGCGAACACGTCGATCAGGTAGTGCTGGCGGAGCATGACCGTCGCCGGGAACACCAGCGAGAGCCACGCTGACATGATCCACGCCGTCTTCGGCATGACCTTGCGCAGCCGCAGCAGCGCACAGATCCCGACCATCGTCCACGTGCAGTGGCCCGACGGGAAGCAGTTGAACGGCTGGTCGTTG
>CAJANQ010000564.1 GCA_903941145.1 uncultured Actinomycetes bacterium | reverse complement strand
TGGCGACCAGGCCGGCATGGCGCCGTACGGCACCACCCAGCTCTGCCGGCGCCACCCCGTCGCCCCGACGACCCTCGGTCCAGCGGCCGTCGTCGGCCGCCCAGTTCTGCCCCGCTCGGGCCTGCACGTTCATGGTCTTGCTCCTTCTGCGCCCGTGGACGCGGTGGTCGGTGCGCCGGTCGGCGCAGCTCGAGTTGCGAGGCCGGCAGCCAGGGCCGCCGGCTCGAGGCCGCCGGTCCGGGTCACGGCCACGCCGAACACGGCGAGCCCGAGGGCTGCGGCGACGGCGAGGGACAGCGGGCGCACACCCAGGACGAGCGCCGTCACGACGCTCACCGTCCCGACGGTGCAGAGCGCGCACAGGGCGACCCGGACCGCGGGACGGCCGAGCGTCTGGACCCCGAGCGCCCGGTGGGCCTGCCACGACGGCAGCGCGGCGCCCACCACGATGGTGACCGCCCAGGCCACGCCGGCGGCCGTGATCCCGAACCGTGGGACCAGCAGCAGGTTGGCGCCCAGGTTCACGACCAGCAGGGCGAACGTGTTGAACATGGCCTGCCGGCTCCGGCCGGCCATGAGGACCACCGAGCTGGCCGGACCGATCACTGCGGCCACCATCACCGCCACCGACAGGGCGCGCAGCGCACCGGTGGCCGCCACCACCTCGGGGCCGAACACCCGGAGCAGCACCGGCGCGTAGACGAGGACGAGCAGGTAGGTGGGCCACAGCAGCAGGGACCCCCACGCGGCCACCACCTGCACCAGGTGGGACGCCTCGCCGCTCCGGCGGCCGACGAGGAGGCGGGAGACCACCGGCGCGCTCACCTGCATGAGTGCCTCGCCGACGAAGAGCCCCGGCAGCAGGAACCGTGTGCCCGCCGCGTAGACGCCGGCCGCGGCGGTCGAGACCAGGACGCCGACCACGACCGTGTCGATCCAGTTGACCATCACCTCGGAGACCTGGCCGGCCGCACGGGGGGCGGTGAACCGCCAGTAGTCGCGGGCCAGCCCCGGCTCGGGGAACGACCACCCCGGGGCCCCACCGGGCGCGGCCGACTCGGCGTGGCGCAGGAGCCGGACGAGCCACCAGGCCGCCGGCAACAGCGCGACCACCGTCGTGGCGGCCCACACCGCGCCGACCTGGCTGACCGTGGCACCGGCAGCTGCGGCCAGGCCCACGGCGAGCGGGAGCGCCATGCCTCGACCGATCTTCTCGACCAGCACCTGCGGCACCATCGTGCCGAACCCGCGGGTCCCGGCGACGACGACGGAGTACACGGTGGCGACCGGCAGGAACGGCGCCATTGCCCGGACGACCTCGGCCACCTCGTCGGCGTCGCCGGACCCGGCGAACAGCCGCGCCAGGGCCGGGCCGGCCAGCACGAGCGCCGCGGCGCCGAGCAGACCGCCCACCAGGACCGGGACGAGCGCCACGACCAGCGTGGGCCGGAGCTGGTCCTCCCGGCCGAGCGCCTCCCAGCGGCTGATCCAGCGGATCAGACCGGTCGCGCACCCGAACTCGGCGGTTCGCTCCACGATGTTGAACAGGGCGATGGCGATGAGCACCGTGCCTGCGGCCGCCACGCCGAGCTGGCGGGTCAGGACCATGAGCAGGACGAAGTTGCCGAGCCCGTAGACCGCCGCGCCTACCAGGTTCAGCGCGCCGCCGCGGGCGACGTTGCCGAGCAACGGGGTCCCTGCCCTTGGCAGTGCCGCCGCGACCGAGGGGATGCCGGCCGTGGCCGGGTCGACGCTCACGCGGCCGCCTCGGTCCCGACGCCCAGGCGCCGCTCGAGCACCGCCAGCACCTCGGCCCCCTCGGGGGTGAGCCCGTCCGGACGGGCGGACTGCGGTGCCAGCGCAGACCGCAGCAGCTCCCGGGACAGGAGCGATGCGGGGTGCACCACGGCGAGCAGGTCGAGCAGTGACGGGTCGTGCCGGACCTCTCTCCCGTGGAGGAGCGCGACCGAGAGCGCCCCTGCGACGTCGGCGCCGCGCTGGCGGGCGACCACGTAGCCGCCGTGGACGTCGTCCAGTCCGAGGGGGGCGTCGGTCGCGCCGTACTCCCAGTCCCACGCGACCAGTGCCGGGCCGTCCCCGTCGTGGCGCACCGCCAGGTTCCAGGGCACCCAGTCCCCGTGGGACAGGCCGAGCGGCACCTCCACCCCGTCGCAACGGCGGTCGAGCGCGTCGAGCACGGCGCAGGTCCGGGCACCGGCCGCACCCGTGGGCCGGCCGAGCTGTTCGCGGACGGACCCCCACCAGCTGCTCGCAGTGAGGAGCGAGTTCGACGTCGGGCTGCCGGGACCGACCAGCGGGCACCGGGGCGGCATCGTCCGGTCGAGCGCACGGACGTCGGCCGGGAGCGGTTCGGTCACGACCACCTGGCAGCCGGCCCACACCCCGTGCCCGACGACCCGGGGCACGACGAGCCGTCGCGGCGGGTGCCGCCGGAGGTGGCGGAGCATCCGGGCCTCGTTGCGGACGAGGTCGGCGGCGAGCGGCGTCGTCCCGATCTTGGCGTAGCCGACGGGCTGGCCGGCGTCGTCGAACAGCTGCAGGACCGGCGTCCACCAGTCGTCCATCCCGCCCATGCCGACCGCCGCGGAGAGCGGGCCGGACCCGAGCAGGTCGGCGAGCTCCTCGAGGAGCGGGCGCCCGCCCGGGTCGAGCGACGGTCCGGTGGCCACCACCGGGTCGGCGAGCACCGGCCCCAGGCCGACACCGACGACGGCGGAGACCGCCCGACGACGACGGCGGACGGCCGGGGTGCGCAGCGCGTTGTACGAACGGCATGCGGCCACGGCGACCCGCCGGTCACGGGGCAGCAGGAACGACGGCCGGCCCGACGGGCCCACCGCCAGGTACTCGTCGCGGCGACCTTCGCCCGGGGCGAGCAGGTCCAGCACCTGGGCCAGTCCGGCCCCGCTGGCGGCCCGGGACGTCGAGGACGGCAGCGGCATCAGACGCCCCGTCCACGTCGGGCGAGCCCGTTGACCACCGCGTCGGCCGGCACCAGGCCGGCCGCGACCCCGAGCGCGAGCCAGGCCCGTGGTTCCACCGGGTGGGCCCGGAGGCTGGACCACACCGTGGCCAGCGCACCGCCGCGCCGTCCGGCGGCGGCCTGGGCGAAGGCCCGCTGGCCCTCGAGCCGGGCCCAGCCACGGGCGTCGCCGCGGAACTCCGGGACCTTCTGCTCCAGGTAGGCGAGCGCACGGTCGATGGTCAGCCAGCGGTCCCGGAAGTGCGACGCGCTGGTCCACCGCACCATGACCAGCGGCTCGGGGGCGACGGTGATCGGCTGGCGCCGGGCCGCCCGCAGCACCCACTCGTAGTCCTCGGCGTACCCGCCCGGGACCTCTTCGTCCAGGGGGCCGATGTGGTCCCAGAAGGAATGGGCCCGGACCACGGCGGTGACCATGTTCGCCTCGACCCGACGCTTGCGGAGCAGGTGCTCGAACGTGAGCTCGGGGCCCTCGCCGCGGCGCTCGACCACCAGGTCTCCGACCTGGATCTCGATGCCCGAGGTGCTGGCCTCCGCCCCCGACTCCTCGAGCAGGTTGAGCTGGCGGACGGCCTTGGTAGGCAGCCACAGGTCGTCGTCGTCGCAGAACCCGAGCACGGGGGCGGCCGCCGCCTCGGCGCCGGCGTTGCGGCTGCCGGGGAGGCCCGGGGTCCGGTGGTTGGGCAGGACCCGGACCGGCCGGTGCGTGTCGGAGGTGGCGAGCGACCAGTCGGGCTCGGTCTGGTCGTAGACGACCAGGGTCTCGACGACCCCGGGCCAGGTCTGGGCACGCACGGCCGCAATCGCCTGGCGCAGCATCGCAGGCCGGCTGTGGGTGGAGATGACGACGCTGAGGTCGGGTGTCATGGAGGTGTCGCTTTCGGGCCGCTGGGTTCAGCGAGGTGAGGTCGAGGGAGGTTCGACGTGGTGGACGGGAGGATCAGGTAGACGGGGACCGGTCAGCCGCTGCGGCGGAAGATGGCGATCCCCTGGGCGGGCACGCCGCCGACCCGGGTGAAGTCACCGGCGACGGCGAGCACCGTGGAGGTGGCCTCGATGTCCCACACGCCCCAGAACCGGTCGAACGAGGGCTGGAACGCCGTGACCCGGGCGCCGGACTCGAGCAGGTTGTCGGTCATGCGGGTCAAGGTGCTGCCGTCGCAGCCCTCGTGAAACCCGCTGTAGAGCTCGGTCCCGACCGCCTTCACGGCCTGGACGTCGCCGTCGCAGCGCTGGCGCCAGAGCTTGGAGCCGGACGACAGGCTGAACACCGCCGCCTGGTTCCCGCTGCCGCCGGTCGCCACTGCCAGCCGCGTGCCGCCCGGGGGCACGTCCACGTCCAGGATGAGCCCCGACACGCCTGAGAACACCGGGGTGCTGAGCCCACCGGTCGCGCCGGACACCGCGGCCAGGTACGGGCGGGAGGAACCGTTGACCGTGGTGAACGTGCCGCCGAGGTACACCTTCGAGCCGTCGGGCTGGGCACCGACGCCGAACACCGTCGAGTTGACCGTGGCAGCGAAGGCCGTGACGACCCCGCCGTCCGAGCGGCGAAGGGCGGCGATGCGGGAACGGGCAACGCCGCTGACCGAGCCGAACGACCCTCCGATGTAGAGGTTGGACCCGCCCAGCGCGAGCGCGTTCACCTGTCCGGTGGTGTTGCCCACCCAGTTGGTGCGGACCGCACCGGTGAGCGGGTTCAGCGCCGCCACGCGGCCCCGGACGACCCCGTTCACGGTGGTGAAGGCGCCTGCGGCGTAGAGGTTGGTGCCGTCGAAGACCAGGTCCGTGACCTTGCCGTTCGTGTCGGCCCGGAACCCGCCGAGCAGCCGCCCGGTCGTGGCGTCGAAGGCCGCCAGGTTGGCCCTGCTCGCCACGGTGGTGCCGGCCGGGTTGCGGACCGAGGTGAAGGTCCCGCCCACGTAGACCACGTTGCCCACCACGAGGGAGGCGTTGCCGATGCCGTTCACCCGGTCGGCGGCGACCGGCACGTTCGGGAACGGCGCAGCGGTTCCGGCCGACGCCGGCGCTGCGCCGACCCAGAGCCCGACGACCGCCAGCACCGCAGCGACCACCAGGGAGCGGGCCGTTCCTCGACGGACAGGCACCACCGCCCCGTCGAGCCGTGACCGGCCCCCTGCGCTCGGCCCCTGGCGGTCGGTGGTCCCAAGTAGTTGCGCCATCAACGAACACTACCGCGGGTTGTTTCGCTGCTCAACTAGTTTGCCTCGCCCCGGCCGGGCCGGCGAGCGGTTCCCCGGCCCACATCGACGACTGCTAGGACTGCGGCATGACGACCGTGCTGTTCGCCACCGCCGAGGGGATCTGGGCCGAGGACGTCGACGCCGCCCTCCTCACCGATGCCTGCACCGCCGCCGGGCTCGACGCCCGGCCCGCCGTCTGGGACGACCCTGCGGTCGACTGGTCCGCCGCCGACCTGGTGCTGGTCCGGTCCACCTGGGACTACGTGCAGCGGCTCGACGAGTTCCTGGCCTGGGCCGACCGGATCGCGGCCGTGACCCGTCTGGCCAACTCCCCCGCCGTGCTCCGGTGGAACACCGACAAGCGCTACCTGGGCGACCTGGAGCGCGGCGGCGTCCCCGTGGTCCCGACCGGCTACCTCCTTCCCGACGACCGGCCGGACGACCTGGCGGCTGCGGTGGTCGGGCTGGCCGGCACCGGCCACTTCGTCGTGAAGCCCACCGTGTCCGCAGGGTCGAAGGACACGGCGCGCTACCGGCCCGAGGACCTTGCGCAGGCCGTCACCCACGCCGCAGACCTGCTCGACCGGGGCCGCCCGGTCATGGTGCAGCCCTACCTCGAGGCCGTCGACACGGCCGGCG
>CAJANQ010000563.1 GCA_903941145.1 uncultured Actinomycetes bacterium | reverse complement strand
GTTGAACTCACGGTCGAGCAGAAGATCCGGGCCCGCATCGTCGACGAACAGGTACTGCGTGACCGTGGGTCGTTGTCGCCACCAACACCGCCGACCACGACTGCGTCTGCGACGCCCGGTCCACGCATCACGCCGTCGTCGGCACCCGCAGCAGAGTCGGTGGCCGACGAGCCCGAGACAGGCCGACGAACTCGGAAGAGCCGGGTGCCGGCCACCATCGCGACGATCTCGCCCGGTCCCGGCAGACCGCAGCGTGAAGCCGACGACCGTGAACTTCCACGGGTGCCACTGCGAACGCTCAACGAGATCCGGCGACTCATGGACAGTGAGCCTGACGATCTCACCGAGTTCGACCCGAAGGACGACGTGCCGGGCAGGACCATCAAGGACGCACTGCGCGACCACGAACTCGTGCTGGTCCCGCCGCAAGAGGTACATCTTCAGCCTGAGCACCTGCGGATCGTCCAGCTGATCACGTCACCGATCGGGTTCGGCCACGTCGATCTACTGCCGGTGAAGGCGCTCGCCGAGCAGGACCCCCAACGCGGGCATGTGCTGTTCGCCGTGCCGTTCCGAAGCAAGGACACGCGAGGGCTGAGCCCCGAGGTCCTCGCAGGCTGGCTCTCGTCACTCCGCGTTCAACGGGCAATGCGACGAGAGCTAGACCCTGCCCGACAACGGGACACCCTCTCGATGGCGAAGGTCGAGCGACTTCCTGGGGACTTCCCTGATGCTGACCGGTGCCTCCAGATCGCCACCAGGTGGACGGACTACGAGAGGGTCAAGGCGTTCGCCGACCGACTTCCAGCGGCGCTGACCGAGTGGCGCCTGCACCTAGCGGACGAGGTCGAGGACCCACCGCCTCGGGACTGAGCGCCTGGCGCGGCAGACTGCGGGGATGCGCCGCTCTGTGCTTTCTGCCGTTCTCGTTCTGACCCTTGCCGCCGCCGGCCTCACGGCGTGCAGCAAGGCCGACTCGGCGGAGACGTCGACGACCACCACCACGGCGTCGACCGTCGCCCCGTTCACGAGCGAGACCTACTCGAACTCCGCGAACTGGCTGTGCCGGCCGGACCTGTCGGACGACGCGTGCGACATCGACATGGACGCCACCCTGCTGAAGGCCGACGGCGCGACGACGGTCGAGAAGTTCTCCCCGGCGAAGGACCCGTCGGCCGACTGCTTCTACGTCTACCCGACGATCTCGGCCGACAAGGGCGCCAACTCTGACCTTGTTGCCGGTTCAGAGGAGAAGTCCGTCATCGCCCTCCAGTTCGCCCGGTTTGGTTCGGTCTGCCGGTTGTTCGCCCCCATCTACCGACAGGTCCCGCTGGCGGGCATCGGATTCGGCGGCGGTTCGACGACCACTACGGCCCCTGGTGCGCAGCCGCCGCGAGAGGTCGCCTACGGCGACGTTCTCGACTCCTGGAAGCAGTACCTGGCTAACGACAACAAGGGTCGGCCGGTCGTGCTGGTCGGGCACTCCCAGGGTGCGGGCCACCTGACCCGGCTCATCAAGGAGCAGATCGACACCAACGACGCGGTCCGCAAGCAGCTGGTCTCCGCGATGCTCATCGGTGCCGGTGTCCCCCAGCCCGGCACGCCCGGCGCCTTCACCAACGTGCCGCCGTGCGAGAAGAAGTCGGCGAGCGCCAAGGTCCCGACCGGCTGTGTCGTGTCGTACGCGAGCTACCTGGCCAGCGAGCCGCCGCCCGAGGGCAGCTACTTCGGCCAGACACGCGAGGGCGGCCGCATCATCTGCACCAACCCGTCGACCCTCGACGCCGCCGCCGGCCCGCTCGACTCGTACTTCCCGAGTGGCGGGGAGCTGGGAACCAAGGGCGCTGCGGTCGACACGCCGTTCGTCCGGTACGAAGGCCTCTACGACGGCAAGTGTGTGAGCGACGCTCGCGACTGGTTGTCGCTGACCAACACCGCCCAACCCGGCGACGCCCGACCGACCGACGTCGGCGGCCGCATCACGCCCGTGTGGGGCCTGCACCTGCTCGACATGAACCTGGCGATGGGCAACCTGGTCGACCTCGCCGGCCAGCAGATCAAGGCGCTGTAACCGTCAGCGACGGGCGCTCACGACGCGCTCGACCTGGACCGCAGCGGCGAGCACGTGCTCGTGCTCGGCTCAGCCACCCCACGATCCTCGCGTGGACCGGGATCAGTGGCGACAGCGGATACTTCCGCCAGAACGCTTCACTTCTTGGGGGGACCGTTGTACCTTCGCTGAACCGTGTTCATTGGGGGCGCGGTACACGTTGGGGAGTACTCACATGAGCAAGGTTCAGACCAACCAGGTCCTTCTGGCAGTTCTCGCAGTCGGCACCGCGCTGATCGCCTCGGCCTGCACCCTGTCGGACATCTCGACGATCATCTCGATCCTCACGGCACTCGGCATCATCTGATCTGCTGCCGGC
>CAJANQ010000562.1 GCA_903941145.1 uncultured Actinomycetes bacterium | reverse complement strand
GACGCGCCGTGCCGCCACGTAGGCCAGGGCGTCGTTGCCGTCGAGCACGTGGCGGCCGGCCGGGAGCTCGAACTTCGTGTAGGTGTCTCGCAGCGGACGGTCGGTCGTGACCTCGACCCCGCCGGCGGCGTCAACGACCGAGCGCAGGCCGGGGAACCGGACCTCGGCCACGTGGTCGACCCCCAGGCCGAGCGACCGGCACAGGCTGTCGGTCAGTCCGGACGGGCCGTCCAGCAGCGTCGTGGTCAGCCGGACCGGAGCGCCCTTCTCCCCCACCACCAGCAGGTCGCGCGGGATCTCGAGCAGCCGGACCGACCCGTCGTCGTCGGTCCGCATGGCCAGGACGACGTCGGCCCGCTCGCCAGGATTGTCCTGCTCCGAACCGTAGCGACGGTCGTCGTCCGCGCCCCGGTCGTCGGCACGCGAGTCGGTCCCCACCAGCAGCACGGTGCTGCCGCCGGGCGCCGAGCCCGGAAGCGACACGTCGATCCGGGTCGGACGGGACCACAGGAGCACGACGTCGGCGACCAGACCGACGAGCAACGCTGCGACCACGCCGACCCCCACGTACGCCAGCACCTTCCCGGGCCGGCGGCGACGTGCGCCACGACGCGAACGGTCCCGAGGCGGAACCTCGGGACCGTCGGAGTTCATTGGAACGGTGCGGACGTCAGAGGACGACGTACGGCACCGGGTCGAACACCGTGGAACCCAGGTAGGTGTCGCACGACGAGGTGACGGAGTAGGAGCCCGAGCCCAGCGAGTCGGGCACGGTGATGGCAACGTCCACCCGGGCGGTCGCCGTGTCGGTGTTCTCGACAGAGTTGGTGGCCACGACGTTGCCGCCGAAGTCCACGAGCGACACGATCGCCGCAGCGCCGTTCACCCAGCCGGCCTGGGGCGCACACGGCACCGAGGCAGTGACGACGGTGCCGACCGGGCCCGAGGTGGGCGAGGCGGTGGTGGTCACCTTGGTCACCGAGATGGTGCGGGTGGTCGAGCTCACGGCGCCCTGGTCGTCGGTGACGAACAGCGTGGCGGTGTACGAGCCGATGGCCGTGTAGGTGTGGTCGGTGGTCACACCCGTTGCCGAGGTCCCGTCGCCGAAGGTCCAGTCGAAGCTGGCGATCGTGCCGTCGGAGTCCGACGAGGCCGAAGCGTCAAAGGTGACCGCGACCGGCACCTGGCCCGACGACGGCGTCGCCGTGAACGAGGCGACCGGCACCTGGTTGGCCGGCACCGTGGTCGTCGTCGACGTGGTGGTCGTCGTGGTGGTCGAACCGTCCACGGTCGTGGTGGTCGTCGAACTCGGGTCGACGGGCGGCATCGTGCAGGCCGCGGCAACGAACGCCACGAGACCGACGAGAGCCCAACGGGCCGTGCTCGAACGAGCGGACTTCTTCATGACTACCCCCAGCGCCTAGGTAGCGGCCCAGCACCACTACCAGCGCTCGAACAGTACCCGAACCCAGTTCACCGCGCTATGCCCGTCGATGCGGCCGAAGCGGGCTCTGGCGCAGGGTGCGTGGGAGTGCGAGTGGGCGTGGAGGGGCTCGAACCCCCGACTTCTTCCTTGTAAGGGAAGCGCTCTAGCCAACTGAGCTACACGCCCTCGCCGCACAGCCTGTGCCGAG
>CAJANQ010000561.1 GCA_903941145.1 uncultured Actinomycetes bacterium | reverse complement strand
GCTCGACGCCGCTGACGAACAGCTCCTCGACCAGCTCGCAGAGATCTACGGCGGCCGGTCCAACACCATCCGCCAGGCCCTTCGCCAACTCTCCGCGCAGGCGGGACGACGTCAGGCGCTCACCGAGCTGCTCGACGACTGGACGGCCGAGTTCGGCCCGGTCGACGAGGCTGCCGTCGCTGCGGCGGCCGAGCGGTACGGTCTGTGATCCTGGACGCCGGCGTGCTCATCTCGGCCGACCGGGGCGAGCAGTCGGCCCGGGAGTTCCTTACCGCAGCAGCCAGGACCGGCGCGGAGCTGCACACCTCGGAACCAGTGGTGGCGCAGGTGTGGCGGTCGTCCTCGCGACAGGCCCGGCTCGCCAAGTTCCTCTCGGCGTGCACCGTGCACCCGTTCCACGACGGGCGGACGGTCGGGCGGCTGCTCGGCCGGTCCGGCTCTACCGACGTTGTGGACGCGCACCTGGTGGCGCTGGCCGTGGAGCTCGGCGACGACATCCTCACCGGAGATCCCGACGACCTCGCTGCAGTGGTCGAAGGCCTTGGTGACCGGCGCCCGACGGTGCACGCCTGGCCCTGACCCGGGTCAGTCGTCGTTGACCCACTTCGCCGCCATCGGCGACGGGTCGGTCGGCACACCGATGCGGTCGAAGTAGTCGGCGTTGAGCGCCTGCAACATGTCGTTGCCGGGGCCACCCGAGTGCGGCGGCGGGGTGGACGGGATGGTGGTCGACGTCACCTTCGGGGCCGGCGCGTAGTGCTCGGTCTGCATCCCCGGTGCCAGCAGCTGAGGGCTCCCGTTGCACAGGTCCGTGGGCTGGCGGAGCGGGACGGCGTCCATGTCGAACACCTCCGGGTCGGGCTGCGTGAGCCCGAGCGAGGCGCCGATGTTGTTGGCGAACCGGTCCCGGGGGGTCAGCCACCATCCTTCGCCAGCGGGTCCCTCGGCGGGAGCGCCAAGGAACCGCCATTCCAGGAACCGGAGGATCGACGTGTGGTCGTACTGCCGGTGGTCGACGAAGCCCGGCCGGGAGTAGGGCGAGGCCACGAACGTCGGCACCCGGAACCCGGTCTGACCGAAGTTGTCGGCGTCGACCTCAGATGCGAGCAGGTCGGGCAGCACCGGAGGACGCACGTGGTCGAAGAACCCACCGTTCTCGTCGTAGGTGATGATGAACGCGCCGCGCTCCCAGTGGGGCGACTCGACGAACGCCCGGAACACGTCGCGCAGGTACCGTTGTCCTGCCATCGGGTCGCACAGCGGGTGGTCGTCGGCCTGCCACCACGGGAGATAGGGGGGGTCCAGGTACACGACGTTCGGGAGCTTGCCTGCCTGGCAGGCCTCGAAGTACTCGCCGATCTGGCCCAGCATGGGCGCCATCCGGGCACCCCAGAACGCCAACGACGGCAGGTCCGGCGAGTAGGAGCGGCACGGCACCCCGGCGGCCCGAAAGCGGTCCCAGATGGTGTCCCACTGGTGACCGAGCTCCTTGATGGGGATGTAGTTGTTCTTGTAGCCGCCGGACTGCGCCGAGTGGAGGTAGCGACGGTTCGGCTGGGTCGCCCCCAGGATCGAGCAGTGGTACTGGTCAAAGGTCGTGAACCGGCGGGCCATCCGGGCGTAGAAGGGGACGTTGTCCTCCTCCAGGTAGGCCAGGGCGAACCGGTCGTTGTCGGCACCCTCCGCAAGGAATCCCCGGTCGCGCTGGACCCGTGCAGCGTCCCACCCGTGGGCGGGGTCCTCGAAACCGCACCCCCGGTAGGACGGGTCGTTG
>CAJANQ010000560.1 GCA_903941145.1 uncultured Actinomycetes bacterium | reverse complement strand
GGCTGCACCTCGCCGACCTCCTGGGTCTGCCGGTCGACGTCGTCGTCGGCGACATGGACTCGGTGGACCAGGAGCGGCTGGCCCTCGCCGAGGCGGCGGGCGCGACCGTGCTGCGCCACCCCGCCGACAAGGACGCCACCGACCTGGAGCTGGCGCTCGCCGTGGGAGTGGCCGCCCGGCCCGACCGTGTCGTCGTGGTGGGGTCGGCAGGTGGTCGTCTCGACCACCTGCTCGGTGTCGTCGCCGTGCTCGCATCTGGACGCTGGGCGGACGTGGAGGTCGACGCGTGGCTGGGCGTTGCCCTGGTCCACGTGGTGCGTGGGCGGCGGTCGTTCGTCGGCGTGCCGGGCGAGACCGTGTCGCTCCTGGCCCACGGCGGGCCCGCTACCGGCGTCACGACCACCGGACTCCGCTGGGCCCTGGACGCGGGCGTGCTGGACCCGGGCTCGGCGCTCGGGGTCTCGAACGTGCTCGTCGCCGAGGCTGCCCAGGTCGAGGTCGCAACGGGCTGCGTCGTCGTGGTGCGACCCGGTCCGGAACCTGCACCAAGTGCTCACCCCCTGGAGGTTGGTCAATGAGGAACACGACGAAGCGGCTGCTGCTCGCGACGGCGGTCGTTGCCGTGGTGGCGGCGACTGCCGGTTGCGGCGGCTCGGGCTCGGGCGACGACCAGGGCGGCAACCAGTCCACCGGCGCGGCGGGCACGAAGGAGGTCGTGCTGGTCACCTACGACGCCTACGCGCTCCCCGAGGGCGCCGCGGCGGCGTTCAAGGAGCAGACCGGCGCCACCATCAAGGTCGTGGCCGCCGGCGACTCGGGCGCCATGCTCTCCAAGGCGCTCCTGTCCGCCGGGTCGCCCGAGGGCGACGTGCTGTTCGGCGTCGACAACCTCTCGGCGCCGACCGCGCTGAAGAAGGACCTGCTGGCGCCGTACTCGCCCCCGTCGCTGGCCTCGGTACCGGAACGCTTCCGGCTGCGGGGTGCCGCCGGGAAGCGGCTCGTGCCGGTGGACGCCGGCGACGTGTGCGTCAACGTCGACGCCAAGTGGTTCGCCGACAAGGGCGTGGCCCCGCCGACCTCGCTCGAGGACCTGACACTTCCGCAGTACAAGGACCTGCTCGTCATCGAGAGCCCGGTCACGTCGTCGCCCGGCCTGGCGCTGCTGGCCGGCACCGTCGGCCGGTACGGCGAGGACGACGCGTTCGACGGGTTCTGGACGCGGCTGAAGGCCAACGGCGTCCGGGTGCGGCCCTCGTGGGACGACGCCTACTTCACGGACTACACGGTGTCGGGCGGCGACCGGCCGCTCGTACTGTCCTACGCCACCAGCCCGCCGGCCGAGGTGGTGCTGAGCGAGGGGGCGCGCACCGAGCCGCAGTCGACGGTGCTGGTGGACAGCTGCGCCGCCCAGGTCGAGTACGCCGGCGTCCTGCGCGGCGCCCCGCACCCGGAGCTGGCCCGTCAGCTGGTCGCGTTCATGCTGAGCCCGGCCTGGCAGGCCGACCTCCCGCTCTCGAACTACGTACTGCCGGTGGTCGACGGGGTGACCCTCCCGGCCGAGTTCCAGAAGTGGGCGGTGCGGGCCCCGTCGCCGATGTCGGCGCCGACCGAGCAGGTCGCGGACCGTCGTGACGAGTGGGTCGAGCGGTGGCGGAACCTGTTCGAGTGACCGGCCCTGCCCGGCTGCCGCGTCTGGCGGTCTGGGCGGTGGCCGCCGTCGTGGGCGTGGTCTGCGTCCCGGTGGTCGCGGTCCTGCTCGCGGCGGTCCGTCCCGACGGGTCGTGGGGCACCGACGCGCTCGAGCGGGTCCTGACCTCCTCGCGCACGTGGCGGCTGGTGGCGGTGACGGTGGGGCAGGCGGTGCTCTCGTGCCTGCTCACGCTGGTCGTGGGCGTGCCCGCCGCGTTCGTGCTCTACCGCTTCCGGTTCCGGGGGCGGGCCGCACTCCTGGTGGCTGTGACCGTGCCGTTCGTCCTGCCGACGGTCGTGGTGGGCGCAGCCGTCGCGGCCGTGCTCGGTCCGGGCGGCCTGGTGGACGCCCGCGGGACCTGGTTCGCGGTGCTGGCCGCCCACCTGGCGTTCAACCTGGCGGTGGTGGTGCGCACGGTCGGCGTGGCGTTCCGGGGTGTGCCGGTCTCGCTCACGTCCTCGGCCCGGGTGCTCGGGCTCCGCCCGTCTGCCGCGTTCCGCCGGGCGGTCCTGCCGGCCGTCGCCCCGGCGGTGGGTGCGGCCTCGGTGGTGGTGTTCCTCTACTGCCTCACCAGCTTCGGAGTGCTGCTCGTGCTCGGCGGCGGGCGGGTCAGCACCGTGGAGGTGGAGATCTGGGTGCGGGCGACCCGCCAGTTCGACGTGTCCGGTGCGGCGGTCCTGTCGGTGCTCCAGCTGCTGGCAGTGGTGGGGGCGCTCGCCGTCTACGGACGGGTCGCGGCGTCGGCCCGTGGCGCCCGCGGCTCGGGGACCGACCCGTCCCGACGGCCCCGGGGCGCAGGGGAGCGGCTGCTGGTCGCGTCGACGGCCCTCTCGGTCCTGGTCGTCGCCGTCCTGCCCGTCGGAGCGCTCTTCGTGCGGTCGTTCCAGCTCGGGACCGTGTGGTCGGCCGACAACTGGCTGCAGCTGGGCTCGGTCGTCGCCGGGACCGCGCTGTCGGTCCCGCCGCTGCAGGCGGTCTGGTACTCGCTGGTGTCGTCCTCGTTGGCGGCCGGCGTCGCCGTGCTGCTCGGCGTGGCCGCGGCCCGGGGCGTGGCCCACCGCTCGGGCGGGGCGTCCGACCGGCTGCTCCTGCTCCCGCTCGGGGTGTCGGCCACCACGGTGGGGCTCGGCATGCTGCTGGCCGTGGGGCGTCCGCCGGTCGACCTGCGCGCGTCGTGGTGGGTCGTGCCGCTCGTCCAGGCCGTGGTCGCGCTCCCGCTCGTGGTGCGCGTGGTGGCGCCGGCGATCCGCTCGGTCCCGCCGTCGCTGCTCGACGCCGCCGCGGTGATGGGACGCAGCGCCCGGGCGCGGTGGTGGGAGGTCGAGCTCCCGGCCGTCCGTCCCGCCGTGGCGTCCGGTGCGGGGCTCGCGCTGGTGGCGTGCCTGGGTGAGTTCGGGGCGACGGCGTTCGTCGTGCGGTCCGACCGTCCCACCGTGCCGGTGCTCGTCGCACGCCTGCTCGGTCGGCCCGGGGCGGCCGGCTACGGGCAGGCCATGGCGTTGTCGTGCGTGCTGGTCGTCGTGTGCGCCGCGGTGCTGGCGCTCGTGGACCGCGCCGGTCGCGGAAGTGGCCGCTCGGCAACGGTGCTCTGAACTCGTGCTCCTGCGGGGCGGGGTCCCCGGCCGAGCACGTCCTTCTGCCGTTGGCAAGGGCGTGACCACCGTTACCATCGTCGGGCACCCGATGCGGCAGCACCGCCGCATCCGGACGACTCTGACGGGGACGGCCGCGTGTTCTTCGGGGACCCTGCGCCACGCAGGTTCAGCCCAGCTCGACACCTCTGCACCGCGGCGCTCGCCGTGGGGCTCGTCGTCGCGTGCGCGCTCCCTGCGGCGGCACAGGAGCCGTCGACCACCACGGTGACCGACCCGTCGACGCCCACGACGACGGTTCCCTTCACCCCGGGCCCGTCGGTGCCGGACTCGACGATCCCGCCCGAGATCGTCAACGACCCCCGTGCGCCGATCTTCATCGACCCCGGTCCCGGCGACGGTGGCGACCCTCCAGCCGTCCAGCCCCGGTACAACCCAGGGTCCCGGGCCGTCATCCCGGCACGGGTCGGAGCGGCGGAGTCTCGGCTGACCGCGGCGCGGACGGCGCTCACCGCCACGCAGGCTGAGCTGTCCGCGGTCAAGGAGCGCCTGTCAGGGCTCCGGGTGCGGCTGGGCAAGCTCGGCGCCGACCGGCGTCGCCGGATCTCCCAGGTCAACGCGGCGCGGCGGCAGCTGCGCGACCACACGGTGTCGGCCTACATGTCGGGGCGGCCGGGGAACGCGCTCACACTGGTGGGGACCAGCGACCCGGTGCAGCTCGGCATCGCCCACCGCTACCTGTCGACGGTGGTCGCGGGCGACGACCTGGACCTCCGTCGTTACGAAGCAGCCCGTCGCCGCCTGGACAAGAGCTCGAAGGAGCTGAGCGACCAGATCGCGTCGGCCGAGTCGGACTCAGAACGGCTGAACGCGCAGCTGAAGGCGGCCGTCCTGGCGCTGTCGAGCGCCTCCAAGGAGCTCACCGCCTACTCGTCGGGGGCACAGTTCTACGTCGACGGGTTCGTGTTCCCGGTCGCCGGACCGGTCGAGTTCGTCGACACCTGGGGTGCGGCCCGCATGTCGGGGACGTCCTACGCCCACTGGCACCAGGGCACCGACATCTTCGCCCCGCTCGGCGCCCCGCTGGTGGCGAGCGAGGACGGCTTCCTGGCCAGGGTCGGCACCGGCACGCTGGGTGGCAACAAGCTCTGGGTCGTCGGTGCGTCGGGCACGGAGTACTACTACGCGCACCTCTCGGCCTTCTCCCCGGGGGTCCGCGACGGCATGCCGGTCCGTGCCGGGCAGGTCGTCGGCTACGTCGGCAACACCGGCAACGCCGTGGGCACGCCGTTCCACTGCCACTTCGAGATCCACCCCGGCGGCGGGGACGCCACCAACCCGTACCCGATGCTCAAGGCGGCCTACGTGTCCAAGGGCCCGGTGACGCCGGTGTTCGCTGCGCCGGTCGTGCCGGTCCCTGCCTTCGGCCCGGTGGTCCCGACCACCGTCCCCGGCGGCTGACCCCGCCTGCCCGACGCCCACCACCCGGTTCGGGCGGCCGCGCGGCAGACTTGGACCATGGACGTGACCGCCTCGATGGAGGCGCCCTTCGGGCCGGACGGCGTGTTTGCCGTGGTGTCGGACCTGGGCACCTACGCCGACTGGCTCGACATCGT
>CAJANQ010000559.1 GCA_903941145.1 uncultured Actinomycetes bacterium | reverse complement strand
TGGTCCACGCGGCCGCCGACGCCTGAACAGGAACGTACACACCCATGACCGAGCTCGTCGACGCCGGCCCCCTTCCGCCCGGACCGGGCGCCCCCACCCCGCCCATCGAGATCGCCGGTGGCGCAGCCGCGGCGACCAGCCGTCTGCAGGCGCAGTTCGTCCCCGTCGACGACGCGCTCCTGGGCCGCCTGCGGGGCGCCTGCGCCCAGGTCACCGACGACCCCGCCGTCGTCGGCGAGACCAGCCGCGACTGGTGGCCGCTCGCCATGACCTGGGCCACCGCCGGACAGGTGGCGGCCCGCGCCGCCGTGGTCGCCCGCCCCAAGGACCCTGACGAGGTCGCCGCCGTCGTGCGCCTCTGCCACGAGGCCGGTGTCCCGGTCACCGCCGCGGCCGGCCGCTCCGGAGTGCTCGGCGGGTCCGTCCCCGTGCACGGCGGCGTCGTGCTCGACCTGTGCGACCTGGTCGGCATCCGCAGCGTGGACGACACCTCGCTCACCGTCGACGTCCTGGCCGGCACGTTCGGCGACCGGTTCGAGGCCGAGCTGCGTGAGACCTACGGGCTCACGTGCGGCCACTGGCCCCAGTCCATGACCCTGTCGACCGTGGGCGGTTGGGCCGCGTGTCGCGGCGCCGGCCAGCTCTCGACCCGCTACGGGAAGATCGAGGACATCGTCGTCGGCCTCGACGTCGTGCTCGCCGACGGCACGCAGATCACCACCGGCGGCGCCCCCCGCCAGGCCGCGGGCCCCGATCTGACCCAGGTCTTCGTGGGCTCCGAGGGGACGCTCGGGATCATCACCGGCGTGCGACTGCGTGTGCACCCCGTCCCCACCTACGAGCGCCGCGGCGCATGGGCGTTCAGCTCCGTGGCCGACGGCCTGGACGCCTGCCGCCGCATCCTCCGACGGGGCGGCACCCCCGCCGTGCTCCGCCTCTACGACGGCACCGAGTCCGACCGGAACTACCACGTGGGCACTGACAAGGTCGTCGTGCTGGCGCTCGACGAGGGCGACCCCGTCGTCGTCGACGGCTGCTTCGCCGTGGTCGAGGACGTCATGTCGGGCGCCGAGCGGCTCGACGACTCGCTCGTGGACCACTGGCTGGCCAAGCGCAACGACGTTGCCGCCCTCGAGGCCCTCATCAAGATGGGCGCCGTCGTCGACACCATGGAGGTCTCCGGCCCGTGGGCCGACCTGCCCGGCGCCTACGACGCAGTGGTCGCCGCGATGTCCGCCGTCCCCGGCGTCATCGCAGCATCGGCGCACTGCAGCCACTCGTACCTGACCGGCGGCTGCCTCTACTTCACCTTCGGCGGCCGACCGGCGGCCGACGGCGACGACGCACCCACCGTCGAGCAGCGCGAGGCGCTGCACCGCGCGGTGTGGGAGGCCGGCCAGCGCGCCGCGCTGGCGGCCGGAATGTCGGTCTCGCACCACCACGGCGTGGGTCTGCACCGCGGCCAGTACCTGCCCGACGCCCTCGGTGGTGGGTTCGCGGTCCTGCAGGCCCTCAAGTCGGCGCTCGACCCCACCGGCATCCTGAACCCCGGCAAGCTCGGCCTCGACTCGCCCTTCGGGCCCGTCGTCGTCCCGTAGCGGGGCCCGCGCCGACGCATGGAGCTGACGCCGTCCGCCGCCGTCCGCCAGGGCGTGCTCACCGCGCTCACCGTGGCACTGCCGGCCGCACTCCTCAACGTGCTGCTGGTGGACAAGGAGGGCACCAGCTCCCCGTGGAAGTTCGCCCTCTGGTTCGTGATTCTGTTCGGCGGCGCCGCCGGCGGGTTCGCCGTGCTCCGGCTGTC
>CAJANQ010000558.1 GCA_903941145.1 uncultured Actinomycetes bacterium | reverse complement strand
GGCGTCGGGTCGGGCGCGCTGTCCATGACGATGCTCCGGGCCGGTGCCGACATCGTCGGCTACGAGCTGCGCGAGGACTTTGCCGACCGGGCCCAGAAGAACGTGCGGGCGTTTCTCGGTGAGCAGGCCATGGACCGCTACCGGGTCGAGCTGCGCAACTGCTACGAGGGAATCGACGAGACCGACCTCGACCGGGTGGTGCTGGACCTCCCCGAGCCGTGGCAGGTCGTCCCGCACGCAGAGCAGGCGCTCCGGCCCGGTGGCATCTTTGTCGCCTACTGCCCGAGCATCATCCAGGTGAGCCAGCTGCGGCAGGTGCTCGAACGGCACCGGTTCTTCGAGTGCCGCACGCTCGAGGTCATGAACCGCGGCTGGTACGTGGAAGGCGCCGCGGTGCGGCCGGACCACCGCATGGTGGCGCACACCGGGTTCCTCACCCACGCCCGCCTGGCCCCACCGCCGGCTGGCTGATCCCCGACGTCGGCACCGGGACGCGCAACGGCCCGGTGCCGAAGCACCGGGCCGTTGTCAGAACGAAATGCTCGCGAGCGTCAGGGCTCGATGAAGATGCACTCGCCGGGGCACTCCTCGGCGGACTCGATGACACCCTCGAGCTCCTTGTCCGGGATGGGCGCGACTGCGTCGGCGCCACCCGGGTCGGAGAGGATCTTGTCGCCATCCTTGACGTAGGCAAGGCCGTCGTCGAGAAGTGCAAAGACGGCCGGCGAGATCTCCTCGCAGAGCCCGTCGCCGGTGCAGAGATCCTGGTCGATCCAGACCTTCGCCATTTGGTTGACCTGCCTTGGGGAGTGGGACCACACGGTCCGTGAACAACGGCGTCAGCATAGCCACCAGCCGGCGCAAGTCTGCACCTCGGGCCAATGGCCGACCTTTTCCGGCGGGGCGGGGTAGAACTGCACGAGCGACGACGAACGAGGAGCATGACGGTGGCACCCCAGGACCAGGACGACCCCCGTGACGACCGCGACGCCCTCGTCGCCCAGGTGGTGGCCCTCGAGGAGGAGGTCGCCGTCCTCGTGCGGCGTCTGCAGGACGGCCCCCGGCGGGTCCGGACCCTCGAGGAGCGGCTGCTCGAGACCAAGGGGCAGCTGGCCCAGGCCGTGAGCCAGAACGAGAAGCTCACCTACACGCTCCGTGAGGCGCGCGACCGGATCGACGCCCTCCGCGACGAGGTCGACAAGCTGACCCAGCCGCCGAACAACTACGCCACGCTGCTCGGTCCGAACGGCGACGGCACGGTCGACGTCCAGGCGTCGGGCCGGAAGATGCGGGTGCACGTCGCCCCGTCGGTGGACCTCAACGAGCTCGTGGCCGGCTCCGAGGTCGTCCTGAACGAGTCGCTCAACGTCGTGCTGGTCCGTGGTCCGGAGTCGTCCGGCGAGACCGTGACCCTGAAGGAGGTCCTCGAGGGCGGCCGGCGCGCGCTCGTGGTCGGGCGGGCGGACGAGGAGCGGGTGGCCGAGATCGCCGAGGTGCTGCAGCAGGTCGCACTCCGGTCGGGCGACGTCCTCCTCATGGACCCACGGTCCGGGCTGCTGCTCGAACGGCTGCCTCGGCCAGAGGTCGAGGAGCTGGTGCTCGAGGAGGTGCCGGACATCGACTACGCCGACATCGGCGGCCTCGACGAGCAGATCGAGCAGATCACCGACGCGGTGGAGCTGCCGTTCCTGCACCAGGACCTGTTCCGCGAGTACCGCCTGCCGGCACCGAAGGGGATCCTGCTCTACGGCCCTCCCGGCTGCGGGAAGACGCTGATCGCCAAGGCCGTCGCAGCGAGCCTGGCCAAGAAGGTCACCGAGGCGACTGGCCGGGAGGCCCGCTCGTACTTCCTCAACATCAAGGGCCCCGAGCTGCTCAACAAGTACGTCGGCGAGACGGAGCGTCACATCCGGCTCGTGTTCCAGCGGGCCCGGGAGAAGGCCGAGGACGGCACGCCGGTCATCGTCTTCTTCGACGAGATGGAGTCGCTCTTCCGCACCAGGGGTACGGGCATCTCCTCCGACATGGAGTCCACGATCGTCCCGCAGCTGCTGGCCGAGATCGACGGCGTCGAGACCCTCCGCAACGTCATCGTGATCGGCGCGTCCAACCGAGAGGACCTGATCGACCCCGCCATCCTCCGGCCGGGCCGGCTCGACGTGAAGATCAAGATCAACCGGCCCGACGCCGAGGCCGCCGGCCAGATCTTCGGCCGGTACCTGACCTCCGACCTCCCGATCGACACGGACGAGGTCGAGACCCTCGGCGGCGGCGACCCGGAGAAGGCGGTCCGGCTCATGATCGAGCAGACCGTCGAGGAGATGTACCGGACCGACACGGCGAACGAGTTCCTCGAGGTCACCTACCAGAACGGTGACAAGGAGCTCATGTACTTCAAGGACTTCTCGTCCGGCGCCATGATCGAGAACATCGTCCGTCGGGCCAAGAAGCTGGCGATCAAGCGCCAGCTCGCCGGCGGTGACGGCGGCATCCGCACCGCCGACCTCGTCGAGTCCGTGCACCAGGAGTACAAGGAGCACGAGGACCTCCCCAACACGACCAACCCGGACGACTGGGCGAAGATCTCGGGCAAGAAGGGCGAGCGCATCGTCTATGTGCGCACCCTTGTGCACCGCGACGTCGAGCCTGGTTCGACGGCCGAGGGCGGCCGCGCCATCGAGCGGGTCACCACCGGCCAGTACCTCTGAGCTG
>CAJANQ010000557.1 GCA_903941145.1 uncultured Actinomycetes bacterium | reverse complement strand
AGTCCGTGTGCGGCGTCCTCGACCAGGTCGGCGCCCACGGTCGCCGCGACGATCCCGAGCTCCTCGACGTCGGCGGCCACGCCGCCGTAGTGGACGCAGACCACGGCCCGGGTGCGGGCGTTCACGACCCCGTCGAGCGACGCGGGGTCCATGTTCCCGTCCTCGGCGCGCACGTCGGCGAACCGGACCGTCGCGCCGCGCAGCAGCGCCGCGTTGGCGGTGGACGAGAGTGTGAAGGCAGGGACGACGACCTCGTCGCCGGGGCCGACCCCGGCGAGCAGCATCGACGCCTCGAGCGCATGGGTGCACGACGACGTGAGCAGGACCGCCGGCGGGTCGTCGAGCAGCTCGGCGAGGCGGGCGGTGGTGGCGGCACGGTCGGGCACCGGCACGGCCGACGGCGCATGCAGCCGGACGACGTCGTCCCCCTGGGGCCGGACCCCGTCGTGACTGTCAGACAACGCCGACCCTCGAGAACACGGTGTGAAAGTATCCCCGGCGTGCGCGTGCTGGTAGTGATGCCGGGTCTGGACGCCGACGGGGGTGCCGAGCAGTCCCTCGCCGCGCTGCTGCCGCGCCTGGTGGATGCCGGGCACTCGGTCCACCTCGCGGTGCTCTCCGACCGTCAGGCGCTCGTGCCCCTGTTCGAGCGGTCGGGCGCAGTGGTCCACGACCTGTCCTCGGCCGGCGGCACCGCCGGGCGGACCCGGGCGCTGCGCGACGTCGTGCGGGCCGTCCGCCCCGACGTGGTCCACGCCACCCTCTACGACGCCGCCGTGCCGGCCCAGGTCGTGAGCCGTCTGACGGGTGTGCCGGTGCTCGTGACCTGGGCCGTCACGCTCTACGACCCGGGCCACTTCGCCGAGTCCGGCGTGCCGCCCGCCAAGCTCCGCGCCGCCCAGGCCGTCGAGGCCGGGCTCGCCCGCGCGGCGGGCACCAGGTTCCATGCCGTCACTGCGGGCGTGGCCCGCGTGAACTGCGGGACGCTCAGGGTCCCGGCCGACCGTGTCCGGGTGGCCGAGCGCGGCCGGCCCGAGCCCCGGTGCACCGCGGCCGACGACGTGCCGCGGCCCGAGGGGCTCCCGGTCGCGGGCCGGATCGTGCTCGCCGTGGGCCGGCAGGAGCCGCAGAAGGGCTACACCGAGCTGCTCGAGGTGTTCGACCGGTTGGCCGACCACCTGCCCGACGTGCACCTGGCGGTCGCCGGCCGGGAGGGCAACGACACCGCGCGTCTGCAGGCCGCGCACCGCGCCATGCGCCACGGTGACCGGGTCCACCTGCTCGGCCAGCGCAGCGACGTGCCCGAGCTGCTGGCCAACGCGGACGTGGTCGTGTGCTCCTCGAAGCGTGAAGGGGCTGCGGGCGCGCTCATCGAGACCATGGCGGCCGGTGTGCCGGTGGTGACCGTCGAGCTCGACGGTCTGGAAGGCGTCGTCGTCGACGACCTCAACGGCCTGGTCGTGCCGCGGTCCCAGCTGGGCGCCGGCCTCGAGCGCGTGCTGGGCGACGCTGCATTGTCGGCCCGGCTCGGCTCCGGGGGCCGTGCGTTCTACGAGGAGCACTACAGCCTGGACGCCGCAGCCGCCCGCCTGGCCGACACCTACGCGTGGGCATCTGTACCCCGTGGGAACGCCACCCCGCGCCCCTAGGCTGCGACGGTGCCGATCACTGGTGAGGACCGTCGACCGATCCGTGTGCTGTGGCTGGCCAAGGGTCTCGGTCCGGGCGGGATGGAGCGGCTGCTGGTCCACCACGCGCGCTTCGGCGACCGCGACCGCTTCCACTACACCGCCGCGTACCTGGTGGACCGGCCCAACTCGGTCGTGCCCGAGCTTGCAGGGCTGGGCGTGGAGTGCCACCACCTGGGCAGCGGCTCCAACTCGGACCCTCGTTGGCTCGCCCAGCTCCGGAAGCTGGTGAAGGACGAGCAGATCGACGTCGTGCACGCCCACTCGCCCATGCCCGCCGCCATGGCCCGGCCGGTGCTGCGGGCGATGCCGAACCGCCCGGCGCTGATCTACACCGAGCACAACTCGTGGGACTGCTACGGCCTGCCCACCCGCCTGGCCAACGCCGGCACGTACCTGATGGACGACCTGCACGTCGCCGTCTCGACCGAGGCGGTGGGCTCGGTGCCCGCCGCACTGCGGGGCGGCCTGGCGCCGATGGTGCACGGCATCGACCTCGACGCCGTCCGGTCGCACCGCGGCCAGCGTGACGCCGTGCGCGCCGGGCTGGGGATCACCGACGACGACGTGGTGCTCACGGTCGTGGCCAACCTGCGGACCGAGAAGGCCTACGACGTCCTGCTCCCGGCCGTCCGCAAGGTGCTCGACGCCGACCCCCGGGCGCTGTTCCTGTCGGTCGGCCAGGGCCCGCTCGCGGATGAGATGGCCGAGCTGCACCGCCAGCTGGAGCTGGGCGACCGGTTCCGGTTCCTGGGGTTCCGCAGCGACGTGCCCGACCTGCTCGCCGCCTCTGACGTCTTCACGCTCTCGAGCCGGCACGAGGGACTGCCGGTGAGCCTCATGGAGGCCGCCGCGTTGGGCCTGCCGACCGTCGCCACCCGCGTCGGTGGCCTGGGCGACGTGCTCACCGACGGCGTCGACGCTGTTGTGGTGCCGCCCGAGCAGCCGGACGCCCTGGCGCAGGCCTACCTGCGCGTGGTGGGCGACCCCGGCCTGCGGGCCACGCTCTCGGCCGGTGCCGACGTGCTGGCCGCACGGTTCGACGCCCGGGCCGTGACCGCCCGCTGGGAAGCCCTCTACGCAGGAGCAGTTCGCTGATGTGCGGGTTCGCCGGACTCCTCGACCCCCGCCGCTCCCGCGCCGCGGACCCGACGGTCGAGATCCTCAAGGCCATGTCGGTGCCGATGGTCCCGCGCGGTCCGGACGCCGACGGGGCATGGGTGGACGCCGAGTTCGGCGTGGGCCTGGTCCACCGTCGCCTGTCGATCCTCGACCTGAGCCCCCAGGGCGCCCAGCCGATGCACTCGGCCGACGGCCGGTGGGTCGTCTCCTACAACGGCGAGATCTACAACCACCTCGAGCTGGCCGCCGACCTGCGCAACCTGGGCGTGTCGTTCCGGGGCCACTCCGACACCGAGATCTTCCTGGAGGCCGTGTCGGCCTGGGGGCTCGCCGCCACGCTCGAGCGGATCGACGGCATGTACGCGCTGGCGCTGTGGGACCGCCGCGAGCACACGCTCACGCTCCTGCGGGACCGCATGGGGGAGAAGCCGCTCTACTACGGCGCCCTCGGCACCGGTGAGGTGGTCTTCGGCTCGTCGCTCGACGCCCTCCGTGCCCATCCCGACTTCGACCGGCCGGTCGACCGTGACGCACTGGCGCTCTACTTCCGCCACAAGTACGTGCCGGCCCCGTTCTCGATCTTCAAGGGCATCCGCAAGCTCGACCCTGGCTGCACCGTGACCATCGGCGCCGACGGCACCGTGGGCGCACCGGTGCCCTACTGGTCGGTGTTCGACGTGGCGTCGCGGGGCCAGACCTGGCACGGCTCGCCCTCCGAGGCGGTCGACCAGTTCGAGGACCTGCTCCGGACCTCCGTGCGCCGCCGCATGATCGCCGACGTCCCGGTCGGTGCGTTCCTCTCGGGCGGGGTGGACAGCTCGACCGTCGTGGCCGTCGCGCAGGAGGAGTCCTCGTCGCCGGTCCGGACGTTCACCATCGGCTCGACCAACGCGGACTTCGACGAGTCGTCCGACGCGAAGGCCGTCGCCGAGCACCTGGGCTGCGACCACACGGAGTTGATCGTGACCGGACAGGACGCCCTGGCGGTCGTCGACCAGCTGGGCGCCATCTACGACGAGCCGTTCGGCGACTCCTCGCAGATCCCGACCCGGCTGGTGAGCGAGCTGGCCCGCTCCCAGGTCACCGTGGCCCTGTCCGGCGACGCGGGGGACGAGCTCTTTGGCGGGTACAACCGCTACGTCTGGGTGCCGACCATCTGGAACAAAATCGGCCGTGTGCCGGTGGGCCTGCGCAGTGCGGGTGCGTCGGCCGGTCGGATGGTGCCGCCGTCCTGGTGGGACCGCGCTGCGTCGTTGCTGCCCCGGAGCCGTCGTCCCCAGCAGCTCGGGCTCAAGGTCTCGAAGGTGCTCGACGTGGCCGACGCCGCCACCGCCGAGGCTGTCTTCGCCCGTCTGGTGAGCCACTGGGACGACCCGGACTCGCTGGTCCGGGGCGGCCGTGAACCGCTGACGTCGCACAACGACCCGGCGCAGCAGCCCGACGCCGCCGACATCGTCGAGCTCATGATGCTCGTCGACGCCGTCACGTACCTGCCCGACGACATCCTCGCCAAGGTCGACCGCGCCGCGATGTCGGTGAGCCTCGAGACCCGCATCCCGCTGCTCGACCGCGACATCGTCGAGTTCGCCGTGGGCCTGCCGTCCGAGCTCTACATCCGTGACGGCAAGACCAAGTGGCCGCTGCGCCAGGTGCTGTCGCGGCACGTCCCCGACGAGCTCATCGACCGCCCCAAGGCCGGGTTCGGCCTGCCGATCGACGAGTGGCTGCGCGGCCCCCTGAAGGACTGGGCGCTCGACCACCTGCGTGGCCCCGAGTGCGCCGAGTTCCTCAACACGGCCCTGGTCGAGCGGGCGTGGTCGGACCACCAGTCCGGCCGACGCAACATGGCCTACGAGCTGTGGGACGTGCTGATGTTCTCGGTCTGGTGCCGCGAGCGCGGCATCACGGCCTGACGCGGTCCCGCAGCGCGGCGGCGTGCCACCTGGCCCGCCGAAGGACCCCCAGTGCAGCGTTCGTGGCCCGCGCCGGGACGGTGGCGGGAGCACCCGACCCCTCCGGCACCACCTGCGTGAGCCGGTCCGGCGTGCGCACGAACGCCCAGCCCGCCGGGGGCTGCGGCTCGGGCCGACCGGTGGCGACGTTCATGAGCGGGTCGCGCACTGCGTAGCGGCCCACGTCCCGCCGCGACCGCTGTGGCGTCACGTAGACGCAGCCCTCGCCGAAGAAGTGCGTGACCTGCGACCAGCGCGTGCTGCCCGGCCGGTCGACCGCCGCGCCGCCGTGGACCAGGTCGGCGGCCCAGACGACCGCGGTGCCCTGCGCCACCGGCAGGCGTCGGGCCGGGAGGTCGGCGACCTGTGCCGCCACGGCATCCTCGTAGCCGCCCCGGTCGAACGTCGCGTGGTCGCCGCCCGGCGCCAGGCCCAGGTCCTCCGGGTACGACGGCGGGACCCGGTGCGAACCGGGGTGCACGACGAGCGGCCCCTGGTCGTCGGCGACGTCCTCGAGGGCCACCCAGACCCCGCACGTGAAGCCGGCCGGGAGCGTGTCGAAGTGGATCGTGTCGGCGTGGGCGCGTTGCTCGGTGCCGACCCGGAACGTGAGCGTCTGGAACGGCACGGCGCGCCGGCCGAGCAGGAACGACACCAGGTCCATGGTCGCCGGGTCGGTGGCCAGCGCCCGGGTGCCGGGCCGCCAGCGCCAGGCGTCGGTCACACGGTCGGTCCCGGGACCACGGCGGGCGTACTCGGCCTCGCCGGCCGACCGGGCCGCCAGCACGGTCGCCGTCGCGACCAGGTCCGGGACGACGACGTACCCCACTGCGTGGAACGCGTCGGCCAGCTCCTGGCGGCCGGCGGTCGCCGACCGGTAGCGGTCGTCGTCGCGGTAGTCGGGACCTAGGACCCAGGGTCCCGCCCCGGCGGGTTCCACGACCGGTCCTAGCGGTCGGCGGCGGCCGCGCTGGGCGACGGCTCCGGTGCGCCGGAGTGGATCATGGCGGCCACGAACGGCTGGCGTCCGGCGACCTCGGCGAGCGTGCCGTCGTCGACGACCTGGCCCGCTTCCATGTAGATGACCCGGCCGCAGTGGTGCAGCAGGTCAGGACGGTGCGTCACGACCACGACGAGGTGGTCCTGCATGGCGTCCGTGATGATCTTGGCCGCCAGGTCGGAGTTGGTCTTGTCGAGCGCACTCGTCGGCTCGTCGAGGAGCCACACGTCGGGCTGGTTCACCATGAGGCGGGCCAGTCCGAGCCGCTGGAGCTCGCCGCCGGAGAAGCCCT
>CAJANQ010000556.1 GCA_903941145.1 uncultured Actinomycetes bacterium | reverse complement strand
CGGTCCACTGGGGCTCGCCGGCGAGCTCGATCGTGTCGACCTGCTCGAGCACCTTGCGGATCATCGTCTGCACCTCGCGGCGGGCCACCTGTGCACCCAGGCAGTAGTGCATGCCCAGACCGAACGACAGCAGGTTCTTGGCGTCGGGGCGCGTGATGTCGAACTCGTCGGGCCGCTCGAACGCCGCGTCGTCACGGTTGGCCGACGGGTACGACGTCAGCACGACGTCGCCGGCGGCGAGCTCCTGGCCGCCGAGCACGGTGTCCTCCTGCACCCACCGGAAGAACGACCGCACGGGGCTGGTCCAGCGGATCATCTCTTCCGCCGCGTTGACGATCAGCGACGGGTCGTCCTGGAGCAGGCGCAGCTGGTCCGGGTGGCGGAGCAGCTGCTCGAGGCCGCCCGACATCGAGTAGGAGGTCGTGTCGTGGCCCGCCGTCGCCACGATGATGTAGTACCAGAGGCTCTCGGTGCTCCCCAGCGGCTCGCCGTCCACCCGGCCGTTGGCGATCACGCTGGCCAGGTCGTTGGTGGGGTTGGCCCGGCGGTCGGCCGAGAGTTCGTCGAAGTAGGCCGCAAACTCGTCGATCGTGGAACGCACCAGGTCGAGCGGGTCGGTGAAGTCACCCAGGTACTCGGGGTCCGCCGCGCCGAACATGCCCTGCGTGAGCTTGAGCATGAAGGCCTCGTCCTCGGGCGGGACGCCGAAGATGCTCATGATCACCCGCATGGTGAACGGGGTCGCCACGTCGACCGCGAAGTCGCACTCGCCGCCCTTGTCGGCGAGGAGCTGCACGTAGTCGTCGGCGATCGCGTCGATGGCGGGCTGGAGGCCCTTGACCGCGGCCGGCTTGAACCAGTCGTTGGTCACCTCGCGGTACTTGTTGTGGATGTCGCCGTGCAGGTGCACGAGGGTGCGGGGCAGTTCCAGCCCGGCGGCCTGGAGGAACTGGTAGGTCAGGTCGGGCCCCGGTGCCGAGTACTCGGTGTTCCAGTAGAGGTCGTTGCGGCGCGACACCTCGAACACGTCGGCGTGCCGGCTGACGGCCCAGAACGGGGTCCATCCCTCGGCCTCGACCCGGGCCACCGGGTTCTCACGCCGCAGCTCGGCGGCGGTCGCGTGCCACGCGTCCATGTCGGCGTAGGCCTCGGGGGTGATGAACACCAGCGCTCGCTCGTCGTGGGCGGTCGTCGTCATGCCTGCCTCCTGTGGACGTCCTGCCGCGGAGCGTAGGGCGCAGCGGTGAGCAGGGCCGGCATGACACACGCCACACGGCAGGCCCGTGACCTTTACATCAGTTGATGGCAGGATTTGACCATGAGCAGCGCCACCCCTCCCGAGCACCTCGACGTCGTCGTCGTCGGTGCTGGTCTGTCCGGCATCGCAGCAGGCCACTACCTCAGGACGGACTGCCCCTGGGCGACCTACGCGGTGCTCGAAGGTCGGGACGACCTCGGCGGGACCTGGGACCTCTTCCGCTACCCGGGCATCCGCTCCGACTCGGACATGCACACGCTGGGCTACTCGTTCCGGCCGTGGGACGGCGAGCTCTCGATCGCCGAGGGCGCCGACATCCTCCAGTACCTGAAGGACACGGCGGCCGACGAGGGCATCGACCGGCACATCCGCTACGGCCACCGTGTGCGCAGCGCGTCGTGGTCCTCCGAGGAGTCCCGCTGGCTGCTCACGGTCGACGTCACCGGCGCCGACGGCGACCCGTCCGAGGTGCAGCTCACCTGCGGGTTCCTGATGTCGTGCAGCGGCTACTACCGCTACGACCGCGGCTACGAGCCCGAGTTCGCAGGGACCGACGAGTTCCAGGGCCGGCTCGTCCACCCGCAGTTCTGGCCGGAGGACCTCGACGCCACCGGCAAGCAGGTCGTGGTCATCGGGTCCGGCGCCACCGCCATGACGCT
>CAJANQ010000555.1 GCA_903941145.1 uncultured Actinomycetes bacterium | reverse complement strand
CGCCGCCGTTCCTGCGCACGGTCTGGTGGGCCCGGACCTCGGGGTTCCGCGAGTCCCGGGAGATGCGGCGCGCCGAGGCTGCCTCGTGACGGTCGACGCATGAACGGCACGTCCGACGACCCGGTGCTGGTGCTGCGGGGCGGTCTGCCGTCGTGGGTCCTGGCCGGTGTCGCACCGGTGGCGGCCCTCGCCCTGCTCGGACAGCGGCTGGCGACCGACGGGCTCCGCCAGCAGGAGGGCGAGCCCGCCAGCCCGTGGCTGGTCGCCGTCGTCACGCTGTTGCTTGCGGCGTTCGTGACGTGGCGGGCCCTCACCCAGCGGGCCGAGGTGCACCGGGACCGGGTGCGCTGCCAGAACCTGCTGGTGACCTTCGAGGTCGACTGGGCCGACGTCGAGCGGCTCGAGGTGGTCCGCCGGCTCGGTCTGGTCGTCGTCGAGATCCACGTCCGCAACCTGCGGCGACACCATCGGCTGGGCGCAGCGACCCGGTTGGTCGGTCCGGACTCCGACGAACTGCTCGGCCTGCTGGGCTCGGTCCCGGCCGCCGGAGCACTGCTCGCCCGCTCCGACCATGGGGAGTCCACGCAGGACCACGAGGGTGACGACCTTGCGCCGTAGCATCCGCTGCGACATGAGGACCTGCCGATGAACGCCCCGCCGCCGTTGCCGACCGGTGCCGCCCGCTGGGTGCTCGGTGCCCGGGTCCGCACCTTGCCTGCAGCGGTTGCCCCGGTGCTGGTCGGCACCGCGGCAGCGGCGAGCACCACGCTCGGCGGGCTCAAGGGCCTGGAGGTCTGGAAGTTCCTGTGCGCCCTGGGCGTGGCGGTGTTCGTCCAGATCGCCACCAACTTCGCCAACGACTACTCCGACGGCAAGCGAGGCACCGACGACCCCGCCCAGCGTGTCGGGCCGCCCCGTCTGGTCGGGAACGGCATCGCCACGGCGTCCGAGGTCAAGCGGGCGATGCTGATCTCCTTCGGCCTCACCGCCCTGTGTGGCCTGCCGCTCGTGATCTTCGTCAGCCCGTGGCTGCTGCTCGTCGGCGTCGCTGCCATGGCGGCCGGCTGGTTCTACACGGGCGGCTCACGGCCCTACGGGTACGCCGGGTTCGGCGAGGTGTTCGTGTTCGTGTTCTTCGGCCTGGTGGCGACCGTCGGCTCGTGCTGGGTACAGACCGAGCAGGTGTCGCTGTTCGTGGTCGGCGCCGGTGCAGCGATGGGCTTCCTGGCCACGGCGCTGCTGGTGGTCAACAACCTGCGCGACATCCCGGGCGACACCGAGGCCGGCAAGCGGACGCTCGCCGTGCGGCTCGGCGACCGCAACACCCGGATCCTCTACGTCGCGCTCCTGGTGGCGCCCATGCTGCTGGTGCCGTTCATCGCGGGCGGCAGCGGTCGGCTGCTGGCGGCCACGGCGCTGCTGGCCGTCGTCCCGGCCCGCCGGCCGGTGGTCGCAGTCCTGGGCGGGGCCAAGGGCCGGGACCTGTTCCCGGTGCTGGCCCACACCGGCCAGGTCCAGCTGATGTTCGGCTCCTTCATGGCCGTGGGCCTGTTCCTCAGCGCCTGACCGGGCGCCGCCGGTGCAGGCCCGGCCGGCTCAGTCCCGGTCGAGGAACCCGGTCACCTGCGCCGCGACCTCGTCGGGTTGCTCCAGGTGGGCGGCGTGGCCTGCGTCCGGCACGGACACGAACCCGCCGTGGGGGAGTGCGGCAGCGAGCTGCTCGCCGAGCGCACAGAACTTGGCGTCGTCCGCTCCGGCCAGACACAGGACCGGCGCCGTGACCTGGCCAAGCCGCTCCCACAGCGGGGCCATCGACCCGGTGCCCGCCGCCCGCAGGCTGGCGGCGAGTCCCTCGACCGTGTTGGCGCGCCGCTCGTCGTCGAACCGCGCCCAGTCGGGCAGACCGGCAAAGAGGGGGAGCGCCAGCCACTCGTCCAGGAACCGCTCCAGCCCGACCTGCTCGAGCCGAGCCGCGGTCGCCCGGTCCTGTTCGGCCCGGGCCGCGCGCGCTGCGTCGTCGGTGATCCCGGCCGTGGCACCGATCAGTACGACGCGCCGGACGGTGTCCGGATGGTCGACCAGGAGCTGCAGCGCGGTGCGGCCCCCCATGGAGTAGCCGACCACGTCGACTGGCCCGCCCGTCGAGGCCGCGACCTCGGCCAGCAGCGCCGCCGCGCCCGGCAGACCCAGGTCGGTCGGACAGGTCGACAGCCCGTGGCCGGGAGCGTCGACCGCCAGCAGTCGCCCCCGGGCGCTGAGCGCGTCACCCAGCGGGCCCCAGCAACGGTGGTCCTGGCTGAACCCGTGGAGCAGCAGGACCGGCACTGCGTCGGACGCTGCGCCGTGGTCGTGCACGTGGAGGCCGGTGGGGCTGCCCATCGACCCCCACCGTAGGCTGGCGCCGCCCATGGAACCGGTCCCGAACCCCGATCTGCCTGCCGTCCCGAACGGCGTCCTGGCCGCGACGTACTGCGCCACGCTCGTCGACGAGTGGGTGCACCTGGGCCTGCGTCACGCAGTGGTGGCGCCCGGGTCCCGGTCGACCCCCATG
>CAJANQ010000554.1 GCA_903941145.1 uncultured Actinomycetes bacterium | reverse complement strand
GCGCGGACGGCACCGTCGTCGACCACGACCCGGCCTTCGGCCGGGAGCGCGAACCCGATCCAGAGCTTCCGGGCCGGGACCCGCTCGGCGCGGGCCTGCACCACGGTGCCGGTGCCGGGAACTCCTGCGAGCGCGTCCGCCAGGACGTCGGGCCGGTCGGCCCGCGCGATGACCACCCGCACTCCCGACCAGGAGGCCATCTTTGCGGCCGCCACCTTGGACGCCATGCCGCCGCTGCCGCGGTCGGTGCCGGCCCCACCGGCGAGCTGCTCGAGCCCGGCGTCGATCTCGGCGATCTCCTCGATCAGCGACGCGCCCTCGTCCAGCCGGGGGTCGGCGTCCATGAGGCCGTCGGTGTCGGTCAGCAGCACGAGCGTCTCGGCCCCCACCAGGTGGGCGACGAGCGCGGCGATGCGGTCGTTGTCGCCGAACCGGATCTCGTCGTCGGCGGTGGCGTCGTTCTCGTTGACCACCGGCACCGCACCCAGTGACAGCAGCCGGTCGAACGTGCTGCGGGCGTGTAGGTACTGGGTCCGCACCATGAAGTCGAGCGGCGCCATGAGCACCTGCCCTGCCACCAGGCCGTGCGCGGCGAACGCCTCGTTCCAGCGCTGCATCAGCCGGGCCTGCCCGACCGCAGACACCGCCTGCAGCGTCTGTGCGTCCTTGGGGCGGTCGGCGGCGGCGATCCCGAGCGCGGGCAGTCCGGCCGCCACGGCGCCCGAGGACACCACGACGACCTCGTGGCCGGCAGTCCGCGCCGCCGCGACCTCGGCTGCTGCCTTGGCCATGGCGTCGAGGCGCAGCTCGCCCTGTTCGTCGGTCAGGCTCGACGAGCCCAGCTTGACGACCGTCTTCACTGCTCGACCTCGGTCCCGCCGTCCGTCTCGTCCTCGTCGGGCTCGACGTCCAGGTCGGCCAGGTCCATCTCGACGGGCTCGGTGTCGTCGTCCCAGCCGTCGTCCAGCCCGGCCTCGTCGAACTCGAGGTCGTCGAGCAGGTCGCGGCGCTCGGCGCGGCTGAGGCCGCGGTCGGGCGCGTAGTCGAAGGGCTGCACGTCGAGCTGGTCCTCGACCTCGAAGCTGAACGTGAGCCGACCGATGTGCACCGTGTCGCCGTTGCGGGCGCCGGCGCGGGCCAGGGCACGGTTCACGCCGAGCCGGTCCATCCGCTCCTGGGCCACCTGCATGGCCTCGGAGTTGGTGAGGTCGCTGAGCGCAACCGCACGCGCCGCCTCCCGGCCGACGACCTCCAGGGAGCCGTCCTCGCGGCGCTCCACCCGGATGCCCTCGGGCACCGGGCGCAGGGTGACAAAGGCCTCGGGGGCCGGCTCCGCGGAACGGGCCGCCTCCACGACCTGTCGGAGGATGCCCAGCAGCGGCTGCACGCCCTCGCCCGTCACGGCGGACAGCACGCGTCCGTCGTAGGCCTCGAGCGTCTCGGGCGTCGCCATGTCGGCACGCGACCCGAGCACGACACGCGGGCGGTCGAGCAGCTCGGGCCGGTAGTCGCCCAGTTCCTGGAGCAGGACGTCCAGCTGGGTGGTGGGGTCGGCGGGGGCCGTCTCGGCCAGGTCGATCAGGATCACCAGCACGCGGGCCCGCTCGATGTGGCGAAGGAACTGGTGGCCCAGCCCCTTGCCCTCCGCCGCGCCCTCGACCAGGCCGGGGATGTCGGCGACCACCATCTCGAAGGGGTCGCGGCCCTCGAGCCGCACGACGCCCAGGTTGGGCACCAGCGTGGTGAACGGGTAGTCGGCGATCTTGGGCCGGGCCGCGGAGATGCGGGAGATGAGCGTGGACTTGCCCACGTTGGGGTAGCCCACCAGCGCGACGTCGGCCATGAGCTTGAGCTCGAGCCACATCCAGCGTTCGTCGCCGACCTCGCCCTGCTCGGCGAACCCCGGGGCGCGGCGCTTGTTCGACAGGAACCTGGCGTTGCCCTTGCCCCCTCGGCCGCCCTCGGCCGCGAGCCAGCGGTCGCCGTGGTTGACCAGGTCGGCGAGCACACGTCCGTCGCGGTCGTTGACCGACGTGCCCACGG
>CAJANQ010000553.1 GCA_903941145.1 uncultured Actinomycetes bacterium | reverse complement strand
GGTCTCCCCGCCCCCACCGGCGACCCGGTCGTGCTGTGGTCGCCGGGGGTCGAGGTCCGCATTGGCCGTCCGCGCCGGATGCAGCCGGCGGGCGCCCGCTGACGGCCCGCAACGACGGACGACGGTTGAGGCGACCTGTCGCCAGCCCGGTAGCGTCGCAGCCGGAAGGATGGCAGAGCGGACTAATGCGACGGTCTTGAAAACCGTTGGGCCTTCACGGGTCCCGGGGGTTCGAATCCCCCTCCTTCCGCCAGGCCAAGCAGCTGGCACGGGGCCGGAGGGACACTCCGACCCCGTGCAGCAGCCACCTGAACTACAGGCCGGCGAGGGCCTTGGAGAACGCACCCGCTGGGGCGTCCACGCTGTGGCAGTTGTCCTGCGCACGGGTGTTGGGGCCCTCGGGGCAGGGCTGGTCCCGGCTGGTGGACCAGATGGCGATCCGGGCGAACCCGAGCAGGGTTGCCTGGCTACGGACGTACCTTGCGTCGGCCAGCGTGAACACCTCGCCGAGGATGTCGTTCTGCCCAATCATGGGGATGACCCCGATGAGCGCATAGCGCTGGGCGGAGGTCAGCGTGGGGTAGAGCGGCGCAATCTGGTTGTGGGTCGCCGTCGCGGCCTCGACCGCCCAGATGCCCATCTTCCCCTGGGCCGATCCCAGGCCGTAGTCCATCGTCATGATGTCGATCGACGACAGCACGACCCCTGCGTTCACGGCCGATCGCACCACCGCGAGCCCCTCGGGGGTCAGGCCGTAGGGCATCACCGGCAGCGTGAGCGTGACGTCGAGCTTGCGGCCGGCGGCGCGGGCCCGCTGCTGCAGGATCGCGATGGCCGCAGAGCGACGCTGCACCGATGCCGTGTCCGTGGTCGCGGCGCCTTCGATGTCAAAGTCGATCGAGGTGAGGCTGTAGGCGTCGATGACAGCCTGGTACTCGTCGGCGAGGGCCTGCACCGTGGTGCACGTCAGGGCCAGCTCCTTGTTCGCTGCGCCGCCGAACGACATGATCACGTCGCCGCCGGCAGCCCGGAGTGCGGCGATCTGCGACGCCATGAACTTGGCGTCGCGGTCGTAGTAGCCGCCCCACGACGCCCGGCAGGGCTGTGAACCGGAGACGATGAACGCCAGCGTCAGCTGACGGGTCGACCGAGCGGCGGCAGTCTGGACAAGGTCCGGGGTGGGCCAGTTCGTGGCGTCCACGTACGGCGAGTAGGGCACGTTGGTCGGGCCGGTCGGCAGCGTGACGGGGACCGTGGTGGTCGGGCTGGTGGGCACCGTGGTGGTCGGGCTCGGGCTGGGTGCCGCCCCAACGACCACGCACGTCGCGTTGTTGACCTTGCACGACGTAGGCCGGGCAGTTCGTGAGTCGCCGACCGCGGTGACCCCAAAGGTGACCGAGGCTCCAGGGGCCACCGACGCGTTCCACGTCTCGTTGCTGACCCGGTGGGTCGAACCTGTGGCCTGATGGGTCCCGTTCCAGATCGACGTCACTGACAGGGGGGACTCAAACGCGACCGTCCACGAGCTCCAGGTGGTGGGGCCCGGGTTGGTGACGGTGAAGTCGGCATTGAAACCGGTCGCCCAGTCCGAGGTGACGGCCATGGCGAAGGTCGCTGCGGCCGAACCCGCAGGCACAGTCGTCGTGGTCGACGTCGTGGTGGTGGTCGTCGTCGTGGTCTTCGGCACGGTGGTCGTCGTCGTGGTCTTCGGCACGGTGGTCGTCGTCTTCGGCGCGGTCGTCGGGGGGACGGTCGGGGTCGTCGTGCCACCAGGAACGCTGCAGGCGAGGCCGTTCAGCTTGCAGTTCGTGGGCGTCACACCTCGTCCGGCGGCGACGTACCCGAGGGTGATCGAGCCGCCGGCCGGCAAGTTAGGCGCCCAACTCGGAGCCTT
>CAJANQ010000552.1 GCA_903941145.1 uncultured Actinomycetes bacterium | reverse complement strand
CTTGTGCTCGTAGGCCACCAGGTCGGCGAGCGTGAACCCGTCGTGGGCGGTCACGAAGTTGATGCTGGCGTGCGGCCGGCGCCCGTCGTCCTCGTAGAGGTCGGACGACCCGGTGAGCCGCGCCGCGACCTCGCCGACAGTGCCGGTCCGGCCCCGCCAGACGTCGCGGACGCAGTCCCGGTACTGGCCGTTCCACTCGGACCACAGCGGCGGGAAGTTGCCGACCTGGTAGCCGCCCTCCCCCACGTCCCACGGCTCGGCGATCAGCTTCACCTGGCTGACCACGGGGTCCTGCTGGATCAGGTCGAAGAACGACGACAGCCGGTCGACGTCGTGCAGCTCGCGGGCCAGGGTCGCGGCCAGGTCGAACCGGAACCCGTCGACGTGCATCTCCTCGACCCAGTACCGGAGGCTGTCCATGATCAGCTGCAGCACGTGCGGGTGGCGCATGTTCAGCGTGTTGCCGGTTCCCGTGTAGTCGACGTACTCCGCGGGGTTGTCAGGGTCGAGCCGGTAGTAGGCCCGGTTGTCGAGCCCCTTGAACGACAGCACCGGGCCGCCCGCACCGGCCTCGGCCGTGTGGTTGTAGACGACGTCGAGGATCACCTCGATGCCGGCGGCGTGGAGCGTCTGCACCATCACCTTGAACTCCTGGACCTGCTGGCCCTGGCCGCGGCCCTGCGCGTACTCGTCGTGGGGGGCGAAGAAGCCGATCGAGTTGTAGCCCCAGTAGTTGCGGAGCCCCGCCGCCACCAGCCGACGGTCGTGCACGAACTGGTGCACGGGCATGAGCTCGACGGCCGTGACGCCCAGGGCGCGCAGGTGGTCGAGGACGGCGGGGGCGCACAGGCCCAGGTAGGTCCCCCGGAGCTCCTCGGGCACGCCCGGGTGCTGCGCCGTGAAGCCCTTGACGTGCACCTCGTAGAGCACGGTCTCGTTCCAGGGCGTCGACGGCCGGCGGTCGCCCGCCCAGTCGAACCACGGGTTGACCACGACCGACCTCGGCGCGAACGGTGCGGTGTCGACCCGGCTGGCGGCGTCGAGCACGTCCTCGCCGCCGAACGTCGTGCCCCAGTCCACGCCGCCCTCGACGGCGCGGGCGTACGGGTCGAGCAGCAGCTTGCACGGGTCGTGGAGGTCGCCCGGCGCACGGTGCGGGCCGCGCACGCGGTAGCCGTAGCGGGTGCCGGGGCCGACGTCGGGCAGGTAGCCGTGCCACACGTACCCGACGCACTCGGGGAGCGGGACGGCGGTCTCGTTCCCCGCCTCGTCGAACAGGCACAGGTCCACGGCCCCCGCCTGCTCCGAGAACACCGAGAAGTTCGTGCCCGCCCCGTCCCACGACGCGCCGAGCGGGTAGGGACGGCCGGGCCAGACGCGCTGCGGCGAGGCCGGGCTGCTCACGCGGTGGCCCCGCCGACGACCTCGACGAGCCGCGGGCGCGACCGTTCGATCTCGTCGGCCAGCAGCCGGTCCAGCAGCGGCATCCACATGGAGCCCCCGTAGTGGAGCCGCATGACCAGCTGGCTCCCGGTGGCCGCCGGGCGCACCTCGGCCGACATGACCCAGGCGCTGTGGCTGCGGCCGTCCGTCTCGGCACGCTCGAACCGCACCGACCCGTCGTCGAGCGCCGTGCGGACCATACGGAGCCGCTTGGACCTGCGCAGCGGCCCGAGCTGGCCCTGGAGCACGACCGACCATGCTGGCCCGGCGTCGCCCGGCTCGGGGTCGACGGGCTGGACCGTGCGCACGATGTCGAGCCAGTCGGCGTAGGTGCCCAGGTCCG
>CAJANQ010000551.1 GCA_903941145.1 uncultured Actinomycetes bacterium | reverse complement strand
TCCAGGGCGACAAGCCCCTCGAGCTCGCCGTGCGCCACCAGGCCGAGCTCGACGCCTGCGGACCCCTCCCGTCGCCGTTCTGAGGACGGAACCGGAGCGCCAGGGGCTTTGAGGAGCCAGATTTCGGAGGGGGCGGCAGGGGAATGGGCGGTGCGGTCAGGCGGGGGCGACCTCGACGGGGATGGCGTTGAGCGCCGAGTTCCCGCTGAGCGGGTCGATCACCGAGCCGTCGGTCAGCACGTTGGAGTTCACGCCGGCGAACTCGGCGGCCACCTCGAGCCGGGTGCCAGGCACACCGTGGCCCCACCCGTGCGGAAGGCTCACGACGCCGGGCCGGATGTTGTCGGTGAGCTCAACGGGAGCGGTGAGCGAACCCACCCGTGACGAGACCGTCGCCGTGGACCCGTCGGTCAGGCCGCGGGACGCAGCGTCGTCGGGGTGCATGAGCAGCGTGCAACGCTCCTTGCCCTTCACCAGGACCCGGACGTTGTGCATCCACGAGTTGTTGGAGCGCACGTGGCGACGGCCGACCAGCAGCAGCTCCGTGGCCGGCGAGCGGTCCAGCTCGGCCACCAGCCGGGGCAGGTCGCCGACGACGGGCTCGGGCAGCACCTCGACGGTGCCGGACTGCGTCTTCAGCACCTCTCGCAGGCGGGGCACGAGCGGTCCCAGGTCGATGCCGTGCGGGTTGGCCTCGAGCAGGTCGAGCGTGAGCCCGTCGGGGTGCACCCCGAAGTGGTCGCCGTACAGGCCGCAGCGCACGAGCAGGTCGACGGCCCGGTCGGGCATCGGCCGGTGCTCGACGGCGGCGAGCAGGTCCTCGGGATCGCGTCCGTGCAGCGGCCCGCCCTCGAGACCGACGGCCTGCTGCACGATCTGGCCGGTGACCAGGCCGTAGACCATCTCGGGGTCGGCGTCGGCACCCATCCCGCTGGCGATGAGCGCCAGCTTGGCGAAGATCTCGCACTCGTCGGGACCCTCGGCCGGCAGGACCGCAGGGGACCAGTTGGCCACGTTGCGGACCGACAGGCCGTAGAACGCCAGGTCGAAGTGCGCCTTCTGGAGCGACGAGGGCGGCGGCAGCACGACGTCGGCGTGCCGGGTCGTCTCGTTCAGGTAGATGTCGACCGACACCATGAAGTCCAGGCCGGCCAGCGCCCGCTCGACCCGGGCCGAGTCGGGGTTGGAGACCGCCGGGTTGCCGGCGATGGTGATGAGCGCCCGGACCTGGCCCTCCCCGGGCGTCTCCATCTCGTCGGGGAGCGTGGCCACGGGCATCTCGCCCCGGACCTCGGGGTAGCCCTTGGCCCGGCTGGTCCACCGTCCGATCCGGAACCCTCGCCCACCGGGCTGGTCGCCCTCGACTGCCGGTCGGCCGTGGCACGGCGACGACCACATGATCCCGCCGGGCCGGTCCAGGTTCCCGGTGACCAGGTTGAGCACGTCGACGGCCCACGCGGCGAGCGTCCCGAACGACACCGTGTGCGTGCCGATGCGCGAGTAGACCGCGGCGGGCTGGCCGCCGGACAGCTCGGCAGCGATCCGGCGGGTGGTGTCGGCGTCGATGCCGCACAGCTCGGCGACGGACTCCGCCGTGAACGGCGCCAGCGCCCCGGCCAGGCCGTCGGCGCCGGTGGTGAGCCCCTCGGCAGCACCGAGCTGGACCCCACGGCTGGCGATCACCTCGGTGGTCAGCGCCGCGACCCAGAGTGCGTCGGTGCCGGGTCGGATCGACAGGTGCTCGTCGGCGACCTGTGCGGTG
>CAJANQ010000550.1 GCA_903941145.1 uncultured Actinomycetes bacterium | reverse complement strand
TCTGGATCAACGACGGCACGGGCCGCTTCACCGACGGGACCGCCACCTGGCGCGTGCCGTTCGACCAGATACTCGCGTTCACGCCGGTGCTCGCCGACGTCGACGGTGACGGCCGTCAGAACCTGGCCGTGACGGGCGACGCCTGCACCAGCCGACTGCTGCGCAACGACGGCGACCGCTTCACCGACATCACGGAGTCCGCCGGGGTCGGCACTGACGAGAACGGCATGGGCTCGGTCGTGCGCGACGTGGACGGCGACGGCCGGCCCGACTGGTTCATCACCTCGATCTCGTACCCGACTGTCGGCAAGGTGTGCCCGGTGGTCTCCAGCATCACTGGCTGCTCGGGCAACCGGCTGTTCCACAACAACGGCGACGGGACCTTCAGCGACCACACCGACCGGCTCGGCCTGCGGCACGGATGGTGGGGCTGGGGCGCCGCGGTGGAGGACTTCACGAACACCGGCCAGGTCTCAGTGGCGCAGGCCAACGGGTTCGCGGAGCAGAGCGCCCGGCAGCCGGCCACGTCGGGCAACTGGGTGCGCGAGTACTTCCGGTGGTTCCTCCGGGAACCCATGCGGTTCTGGGTGCGCGACAGCCGTTCCAAGGAGCTCAGGTACGTCGACGTCGCCAGCCAGGTGGGACTGGCCGACTCCAAGGTGACGACCGGCATGGCGCCCGTGGACTACGACGGCGACGGCGACCTGGACCTGGTCGCTGTGCGCAGCGAGGGCGCCCCGGCCCTCTACCGGAACGACTCGCCGGCCCGGCGCTGGCTGACGGTGCGGCTGTCGGACCCCGGCACCCCCGGCAACCGCTCCGCGGTGGGGGCCGTGGTGACGGTCGACCCGGACCGCGGCAGTGCCCGTCGCACGGTGGCGCAGGTCCAGACCGGTGGGTCATACGAGTCGCAGAAGCTGCCCGAGGTCCACGCCGGCCTGGGCGGCGCGACGACCGCCACCGTCACGGTCCGCTGGCCCGGGCCGGCGGACAAGGGCGAACCGCAGGTCGTGAAGGGTGTCACCGCCGACCAGGTGCTGACCGTCGAGCGCGCGGGCTGATCCCGCCGTAGCCTGCACCCATGGGTGTTGACGTCCTTGTGCACGACGACCGGGTGACGGTCGACCTGTCCGGCCTGGACCAGGTGTGGTCGCTGGCCCGCCACTACGACATCCCGACCTCCCACATCACCTCGGCCCGGGTCGTCCCGCTCGCCGAGGCCCGTGAGGGGCTGGGGTGGCGCATGGGCGGCGCCTTCTGGCCGGGCACGGTGGCCGCCGGACACTTCACGGTCCCGGGCCGCAAGGGTGCCCGCCAGTTCTGGTGCGTCTACCGCGACGCCGACGTGCTCGTGGTCGAGACCGACCTCGAGCGACCGTGCCGGCTCGTGCTGCAGCACCCCGACCGTGACTTCCTGGCCTGGATCATCGGTGAGCGTGCCGGCGGCCAGATGGTCGGCGAGGCCGGCGGCCCCACCGGCGAGTAGTCGGCGTTCGGCCGACGTTGACATGCCCCGACCGAAGATCGCCGTGATGCCCGACGGGCTGCGGAGCTGGCTCGGCCCTGCCGTCGAGGCCGGTGGTGGCGAAGTGGTCCCGGTCGGGCACGCAGAGGCGCTCGTGTGGTCGTCGCCCGACAAGGTCGACGGGCTTGCCGAGGTCCTCGCCGACCACGGCGACCATCTGCGGTGGGTCCAGCTGCCGTGGGCCGGGATCGAACCGTTCGTGCCGGTGCTCGACGCCGACCGGCTCTGGACCTGCGGAAAGGGCGTGTACGCCGAGCCGGTCGCCGAGCTCGCCCTCGCGCTCGTGCTCGCCGGTCTGCGCGGCATCGGCACCTACGCGCGGTCCCACTCGTGGCGAGAGCACGGTGCGGTGGGCGCCAACCTCCACGGCGCCCGCGTGGTCGCCGTGGGCGGCGGGGCGATCACCGAGTCCTTCGCCCGGATGGTGGCGCCGTTCGACGTGGAGCTCGTGGTCGTCCGGCGCACGGACGAACCGTTCCCCGGGGCGGTGCGCACCGTGCACCTCGACGCGCTCGACGGCGAGCTGCCCGACGCTGCCGTCGTGCTGGTGGCGGCCGCGCTGACTCCGGCGACCGATGCGCTGTTCGACGCCCGACGGCTCGCGCTCATGTCGCCCGACGCGTGGCTGGTCAACGTCGCCCGCGGTCGCCACGTCGTGACCGACGACCTGGTCGCGGCGCTGGAGGTGGGGAACCTGGGCGGCGCGGCGCTCGACGTGACGGACCCGGAACCGCTCCCGGACGGGCACCCGCTCTGGCGACTGCCGAACTGCATCATCACGCCGCACGTGGGCAACACGCCCGAGATGGCGGTCCCGCTGCTCACGGCGCGCATCACCGAGAACGTGCGGCGCTGGGGTGCAGGCGAGGAGCTCCTCGGCCCGGTCGACGTCGCCGCGGGGTACTGAGGCAGCGGTGGGCCGGGCTCGGCTCGCCGTGCTGCTCGCTGGCTGACACCATTTCCGGATGGCCGCACCGCAGCACACCGGGGGACACGACGCCGCGCTCGAGGAGGAGGTCCGGCGGATCGTCGACGACCTCACGCTCGACGAACGGCTCCACCTCATGTCCGGGGACGGCAAGTGGTTGCGCGGCAACCTCGAGATGGCCGAGCGCTACAACGCCGAGCCGGTCGTGGCGGGCGAGATCCTGCGGCACGGGCTGCCCGGCATCAGGTTCACCGACGGTCCTCGCGGCATCGTCATGGGGGCGGCGACGGCGTTCCCGGCTGCCATGGCCCGTGCCGCGACGTTCGACCCGTCGCTCGAGCAGCGCATCGGGGACGTGATCGGCGTCGAGGGCCGGTCGCTCGGGGCCAACCTGTTCGCCGGCGTGTGCATCAACCTGGTCCGCCACCCGGCCTGGGGCAGGGCGCAGGAGACGTACGGCGAGGACACGCACCTGCTTGCCGAGATGGGCGTGGCGCTGACCCGGGGCGTGCGGCCGCACCTGCTCGTGTGCGTGAAGCACTTCGCCGTCAACAGCATGGAGAACTCGCGGATGTGGGTCGACGTGCAGATCGACGAGCGCGACCTGCACGACCTGTACCTGCCGCACTTCAAGGCGGTCGTCGACGAGGGTGCCGAGTCGGTCATGAGCGCCTACAACACGATGAACGGCGAGCGTTGCGGCCAGCACCGCCACCTGCTCACCGAGATCCTCAAGGAGCAGTGGGGCTTCGACGGGTTCGTCATGTCGGACTTCACCTTCGGGGTCACTAGCGCCGAGAAGGCGGCCAACGGCGGTCTCGACATGGAGATGCCGTTCCGCATGCACTTCGGCCGGCTCAAGGGGCTGGTGCGCTCTGGCAAGGTCCCGGGTTCCCGGGTCCGCGACGCCGCTGCACGGGTCGTCCGGGCGCAGCTCCGGTTCCGGGACCGTGGCGAGCCGGAGCGGTACACCGACGACGCCGTGGCGTGCGCAGAGCACCGGACGCTGTCCCGCCAGGCCGCAGCGCGGGGGATGGTGCTGCTGCGCAACGAGCCGGTGGGCGACTCGCCGGTCCTGCCGCTCGACCTGTCGTCGGTCCGGACGGTCGCAGTCGTCGGCAAGCTCGCGTCGGTCCCGAACATCGGGGACCTGGGCTCGAGCCAGGTCCATCCGCCCGAGGTGGTCACGCTCCTCGACGGACTCCGGGCTGCCGGTGAGGGGGCCGCGTTCGAGGTCCGCTACGACGACGGCAGCGACCCCGCCACGGCCGCCGCGCTCGCGGCGGACTGCGACGTCGCAGTCGTCGTCGCCGGCACCACGTTCCGCGACGAGGGCGAGTATCTGGTCACGGCTGGCGGCGACCGGACCTCGCTCCGTCTTCGGCGGTCCGACGAGGACCTGCTCCAGCGTGTGGCCCGG
>CAJANQ010000549.1 GCA_903941145.1 uncultured Actinomycetes bacterium | reverse complement strand
GGAGCCGTACGCCGCCGACACCGCGGCGTCGGCGGCCATGTCCAGGTCGGCGTCGGGGAGGACGACCATGTGGTTCTTGGCCCCGCCCAGGGCCTGCACACGCTTGCCGGCGGCAGTTGCGCCCTCGTAGATGTAGCGGGCGATCGGGGTCGAGCCGACAAAGCTGATGGCCTGGACCGTCGGGTTGGCGATGAGCGCGTCCACCGCCTCCTTGTCGCCCTGGACCACGTTGAACACGCCGTCGGGCAGTCCGGCCTCGCCCAGCAGCTCGGCGAGCAGGAGCGACACCGACGGGTCCTTCTCGGACGGCTTGAGCACGAAGCAGTTCCCGCACGCCAGTGCGTTGGGGAACATCCACATGGGGACCATGGCCGGGAAGTTGAACGGCGTGATGCCGGCCACCACGCCCAGCGGCTGGAGCGTGTTGTGCACGTCGACGCCCGTGGCGACCTGCTCGCTCATGCCGCCCTTGAGCAGCGCCGGCACGCCGCACGCGAACTCGACGTTCTCGATACCGCGCTGCACCTCGCCGGCGGCGTCGGACAGGACCTTGCCGTGCTCGGCCGTGATGGCGGCGGCCAGGTCGGGACGCCGGGCCACCAGCAGCTCGCGGAACTTGAACAGGATCTCGGCCCGGCGGGACAGCGGGGTGTTGCGCCAGGCCCCGAACGCAGCGGCCGCGTCGGCCACGACGGCGTCGACCTCGGCCGTGCTGGCCAGGTGCACCTGTGCGGTGACCTGACCCGTGGCGGGGTTGTAGACGGGGGAGGTGCGGGCGCCCTCGCCGTCGACGTGCTGACCACCGATCCAGTGCCCGATCGTTCCCATGTCTGCCTCCTGGTTGCGCCCGGACACTACCGGCCGGGCCCGGCGCGGTGGCCCCGACGTGCCGGGCGGCACCCCGGGCGGCGGCCACTAACGTGCGGCCGATGACTGGGGGCCAGATGACTGACGGATCCGCACCTGACGGGATCGACGCCGAGGGCGTGGCCGGCTGGTTCGCCGAGCACGTGCCCAAGGCGGTCGCGCCGCTGTCGTACCAGCTGATCGCCGGCGGCCACTCCAACCTGACGTACTCGGTGACCGATGCCCAGGGGACGCAGTTCGTGCTGCGCCGCCCGCCCTTGGGCCAGGTGCTGGCCACCGCCCACGACATGGGCCGAGAGCACACGATCATCGCGGCGCTCGCCGGCACCGACGTGCCGGTGGCCCCGGTGCACGGCCTCTGCACCGACGAGTCGGTCAACGGCGCCCCGTTCTACGTCATGGACTTCGTCGACGGGACCGTGGTGCGCTCCCAGACCGAGGCCGACTCGCTCACCGTGGCCCAGCGCCAGCGGGCCGGCGAGTCGCTCGTCGAGGTCCTCGCCGCCATCCACTCCGTCGACGTGGACGCCGTCGGCCTGGGCGACCTGGGCCGCAAGGAGGCGTACATCGAGCGCCAGCTCAAGCGCTGGTACGGACAGTTCCAGAAGTCCGAGGAGCAGGTCGACGGCGGCCTCAACCTGCCGTCGGTCCACGCCGCCCACGCCGCGCTCTCGGCTGGCGTCCCTGAGCAGGGGCCCGCTGCCATCGTCCACGGCGACTACCGGCTCGACAACTGCATGCTCGACGCCGAGGGCAACGTCATGGCGGTCCTCGACTGGGAGATCTGCACGCTCGGCGACCCGCTCGCCGACCTGGGCCTGCTCTACGTCTACTGGTCCGACCCCGACGAGGGTGCCGTCCTGCCGCAGGCCTCCCCCACCGCGCTGGAGGGGTTCCCCCGGAAGGACGAGCTGGTCGCCCGCTACGCCGAGGTCTCGGGAAGGGACGTCAGCAGCCTGGGGTTCTACGTGGCGTTCGGCTACTGGAAGCTGACCTGCATCATCGCCGGGGTG
>CAJANQ010000548.1 GCA_903941145.1 uncultured Actinomycetes bacterium | reverse complement strand
GCCCTCGCCGACGCCGTCGGACCTCGCTACCGGGCACTGGTGCTGGTCGCCGCATACTGCGGGCCCCGCATCGGGGAGATCGCCGCCCTACGTCGACGCTCCGTCGACCTGGCGTCCCGGTCGATCACGATCACCGAGACGCTCGTCGAGGTGCGCGGCCACATCCACTTCAACCCGCCCAAGACGGCCCGGGGCGTCCGGTCAGTCCCACTCCCCCGCCACGTCGCAGAGGCGCTCGCTGCACACCTGCACGAGTACACCGACGACGACCCCGACGCCCTCGTGTTCACCGCGGAGGGCGGCACGCCGCTGCGCGTGTCGCTGTGGCGACGACGGGTGTTCCAGCCCGCAGTGAAGCAGTGCGGCCTCGAGGGCCTGCGGATCCACGACCTGCGCCACACCGCAGTGACGCTCTGGCTGCGGGTCGGAGCCACCCCCGTCGAGATCGCCCGCCGGGCCGGACACTCGTCGGTGGCGGTCGTCCTCGACCGCTACGGGCACCTGCTGCCCGGGTCCGCCGACGAGGTCACCGACGCCCTCGACGTGCTCGCATCCCGTGCGGGACGGAGCCAGAACGGCTCCACGGGAGACGGGACTGATGCGGGACGGGCCACTGACCGGGTCCGCCTGACGCTGGTCCACAACGCAGAAACCCCTGCCGCAGCAGGGGTTCCGGAGTGGGCGTACACAGACTCGAACTGTGGACCTCTGCCGTGTGAAGGCAGCGCTCTAGCCAACTGAGCTATACGCCCGGAGCCCGTGACTCTAGCCGTGGGCACCCCGCCGTCCGGAATTCAGGTGCTTCCGCGGAAGCACCTCACCCGTAGGTGCGGAGCTCCACCACGTTGCCGTCGGGGTCGGTCACGTAGAGACCGTGCCCGAACCCCTGCGCACCCCATAGCCGGCCGACGCCGCGGACGACGTCGAACTTGCCAGAGGCCGCCAGCTCGTCCAGGACGACGTCCTCGACGACGAGCGCGAAGTGGTCGACGTTGACGCCGAGCCGGTCGCCCTCCTGGAGGTCGATGACCGTGGTGGCGTCGACCCGGACCGACACGAACGGCGCCTCGCCGGCCCGCCACTCCTCGAGGCGCTCCGGCACCAGGCCGAGCTGCCCCGAGTAGAACGAGAGCGACCGCTCGGCGTCCGCGACCCGCAGCACGACGTGGTCGTGGCCGACGACCCTCACTGGCCGTCCTCGATGGTCACGTCCGGACGCGGCACCGTCGTCGACGACTCGCCCGGGGCGACCGGGAGCCCGTCGCGCGGCACGTCGGTGCGGATGCACTGCGCGCCCTGGTCCTCCTCGCCGACCACGAGGACACCGCGCTGCCCGGACGGACAGTCCAGGACCTGCGCCGCCTGGCCGACGACCGTCCCGTCGTTCTGCTCCAGGCAGCTGATGCGGATGAACTTGTTCTCCGACACCAGGCGTACGCAACCGGCGGTGCTCACCTGCCGCGACGCCTGCTGGTCGCCGCCGGCGTAGGCCGAGACGACGAACACCAGCGCGCCGATCACCAGCGCGGCGACGAGCGG
>CAJANQ010000547.1 GCA_903941145.1 uncultured Actinomycetes bacterium | reverse complement strand
GGCGGTGAAGGTCCTCGACCGTGCGGTGCAGGGCGTCGACCAGCTCGCCGCGTTCCAGACGGAGTGCCAGACCCTTGGCCGTCTGGCCCCGCACCCCGACATCGTCACGGTGTTCGACGCCGACGTCCTGCCGAACGGCAACGCCTACCTGGTCCTGGACTACCTGGCCGGCGGGCCGCTCTCGGACCGTCTGGCCCGCGACGGCGCCTTCCCGCCGGACGACGTCTGCCGCATCGGCGTGCGTCTGGCCGGCGCGCTGGAGTCGGCCCACCGGGCCGACGTCGTCCACGGCGACGTGAAGCCGCAGAACGTGCTGTGGACCCGCGTGGGCGACCCCGCCCTTGTCGACTTCGGCGTGGCCCAGTTCATGTCCGACGCAACGTCCGGCCCGGCCTCGCTGACGCCGGCGCACGCCGCACCGGAGCTGCGCAACGGCGAAGGCCCGACCCCGGCCAGCGACATCTACGGACTGGCGTCGACGCTGCACGAGCTGGCGGTCGGTGTGCCGCCGGAGATCGACGGGACGACCGGTGCTGCCAGCCTGGACCGCCTGGTCGCCCTCGACGACCCGTGCGGCGCGGCCATTGCCGCCGGTCTTGCTACCAACCCCTCGGACCGGCCCGTGTCGGCCGCAGAGTTCGGCGAGCTGCTGCGCGAGGTCCAGATGGCTCGGGGCACGACCCCGACCCCGATGGTGGTGATCGACCCGTCCGACGACGAGCCCCCCATGCCGGTCTACGAGACCGTGAGCGCCCTCACGGTGCCCCCGCCCCCGCCGCCTCGGCGCCGCAGGGGCCCTGCGGTCGCGGTGGCGGCGGTGCTGCTGGTCGCTGCCGTTGCAGCGGTCACTGCTGCGGTCGTCAGGGATGACGACAACGGCGGTGCGCAGGCGGCGCCGTCCACGAGCGTGAAGGTCCAGACCACCGGACCGTCAGCCCCCGGCAAGCCGGGCACTGCCGACCGGGTGGCCGGGCTGCAGCCGGACGTCGACTACGAGGTACCGGGCGTGCCGCCCACCGACCGGGTGCTGGCGTCGGTCCTCGCCGACCCCGCCATCTACACGGCCCCCATTCCCGGCTCGCTCGTGTTCGACTATCCGCAGGACGTCCAGAAGTACCCGGCGAAGGTGAACTACCAGTTCTACAACGCCGACACGAAGGCCACCTGCCCGGGCTTCTACGCGTCGGGTGCCGTGCTGCGCGGCGGACTCATCAAGGGCATCAAGTGGGGCCCTGCCCAGGAGAACCTAGGCATCGTGATCGTCCAGCAGTTCGAGAACGCCGCCTCGGCCCGCACCGCGGTCGCCGGGCTCTCGATGTCGCTCGGGCCGAACGGCGAGGCCTGCACCGCGCTGCCCACCGAGTCCCAGACCGAGGTCGTCGCGTCCGACCCCGCCAAGGGCTTCCGGGTCGACATGGAAGCACCCCCCTTGCCCGACGTGTCCAAGAAGGTTGCCGACTACACGTCGGCCCAGGGCGCCAACCAGGACCCCCGCTGGGTGTTCGGCGCCAAGGCCGTCGCCCGCTCTGGCCCCTACGTGGTCGGCATTGCCACCAACACGACCTCGGCCACCGGCCAGGTCCCCCCGGCGACGGTCTCGGCGCTGCTGAACTCGGTCGTCGACCGCCTCCCGCCCGCCGGCAAGTGACGCAGCAGCCGCCGGCGGCCCGTTAGGGTCGCCGCATGCTGATCGTCTCTGGAATCATCTCGCTCGACCCCGCGAAGCACGACGCTGCCGTGGAGCTGTTCGCCCCGCTCGTCGAGGCCACGCTGGCCGAAGAGGGCAACATCACGTACGGGTTCTGGGCCTCGACCTCCGAGCCCGGCGTCTTCCGGGTCTACGAGGAGTGGGAGTCCACCGACGCGATGGGCCTGCACATGGGCTCGGACCACATGGCGACGTTCCTCGTCGGCATGGGTGGCCTGGGTGTGACCGGCACCGAGATCCACCAGCACACGGTGGGCGAGTCGACCCGTCTGATGTAGCGGGCCGCGGCGTCCTGCCGCAGCCCAGCAACTTCTACGACGCCGCAGCCTCGACGCTCTCGAGTAGGTAGTTCGCCGCGGCCGTGAGGCCAGTGACGCCAGGGCTGTCGGGCAGCGTGGACAGGGCAGCGCGCCCCTCCTCGGCAAAGCTACGGGCCGCAGCGATGGCGTTCTCGATGCCGCCGTCCTCGCGCACGATGCCGATCGCCTTGTCGCGGGTCGACGGGTCGATGTCGCGGGTCAGCAGCGGCCGGAGCTCGGCGCCCCGTGGGCCCGCCAGGGTGCGGATGACCGGGAGCGTGTACACGCCCTCCTCGAGGTCGTGGCCTGCCGGCTTCCCCAGCTGGTCCGACGTGGCCACGATGTCGAGCACGTCGTCCACGACCTGGAAGGCCATGCCGTAGGACCAGCCGAACGTGGTGAGCGCCTCAGTGTGCTCCCGGGGCAGGTCGGCCACGATGCCGCCGATGCGGCAGGCAGAGCCCAGCAACGAAGCGGTCTTGCCGCCGATGGACCGCAGGTAGACGTCCTCGGTGCGGTCGACGTCGAACGCGTGCTGCAGCTCGAGCAGCTGGCCCTCGCACAGACGGCCGATGGTCGCGGCCAGCAGCCCGGCCACCTCGACGCCCAGACCGGCGGCGAGCTCGGACGCCCGGGCCAGCAGGAAGTCGCCGGCGAGGATGGCCTTCAGGTTGCCCCAACGGGCGTTGACGCTGTCCACGGTCCGCCGGACCTGGGCCTCGTCCATGACGTCGTCGTGGTAGAGCGAGCCCAGGTGGACCAGCTCGACCGCCACGCCGCCGGTGACCGCCTGCGCACTTGCCGGTGCGTCGCTCGACAGGGCGGTGGCGGCGGCCGCAATGGTGAACCCGGGCCGGACTCGCTTGCCGCCGGCGGAGATCAGGTGCTGGGCGATCTCGGTCAGGAACGGATTCTCGGCCGCCACGGACGCCATGAGCTCGTCCTCGACCCGCGACAGGTCGTCAGCCATCGAGGGCAGCACAGCGAGAGGGTTGGCACCAGCCATGGGCGCAACATACCCGTCGGGGCCGTCAGGTCCCCATGCGAGTGCGCAGTCCGGCCCGAAATGCCGGGTTCGGGCGCCCTGACGACCGGATGTCCGACCCGTGCGGCAACCTGAGAGGCAGTTCGCCAACTGGTCGGCGCACCCCCAAAAGCCGGGAACGGTCGGCGAAGGGCGGGGGTTAGACTGACCCAACGTCGTCCCGGGAGGACACATTGTTTGAACGCTTTACGGACCGTGCCCGTCGGGTAGTGGTCCTCGCCCAGGAAGAGGCCCGCCTCCTCCAGCACAACTACATCGGCACCGAGCACATCCTGCTCGGCCTCATCCACGAGGGTGAAGGCGTCGCCGCCAAGGCGCTCGAGTCGCTCGGCATCTCGCTCGAGGCCGTGCGCCAGCAGGTCGAGGAGATCATCGGTCAGGGCGGCACGTCGCCGTCGGGCCACATCCCCTTCACCCCGCGTGCCAAGAAGGTCCTCGAGCTGTCGCTCCGCGAGGCGCTGCAGCTCGGCCACAACTACATCGGGACCGAGCACATCCTGCTCGGCCTCATCCGCGAGGGCGAGGGCGTCGCCGCCCAGGT
>CAJANQ010000546.1 GCA_903941145.1 uncultured Actinomycetes bacterium | reverse complement strand
GCACCGCGAGCTGCTCGGCCGGCTCGACTTCTGGCTGCACCAGTCGTTCGGCCTGGCCCTCTTTGCTGCGCCCGGGTTCCATCGCCGGTTCCGCGTCCCGCTGCCGCTCGACCAGGAGGTCACGGTCGGCAGCCGGTTCCGTGTCCGCCAGCTGCTGTCCCTCCCGGCCGGCGACGAGCAGTTCTCGGTCCTGTCGCTCAGCCCCCACCGGGTGCGACTCTTTGCCGCGACGCCCACGACGTTCGCCGAGCTCCCGCTCGAGGGCGTCCCGGGCGACGAGGCCACGGCGGTCGCGCTCGACGACGTCGAACGGCAGTCGCACACCCGCTCGCCGCTCGGGCGAACCCGCCCGCTGCACGGCCACGGAGGGGACGACCCGCCACAGGCCGAGGAGCTCGTCCGGTTCTTGTCTGCCGTCGACCGAGGACTCCGCACCGCGCTCGGTCCGGACCGGAGCCCCGTCGTGGTGGCCGCGACCGGCCCGGACGTCGACGCGTTTCGCCGCGTGACCCGCCAGCCGGAGTGCATCGTCGGCCAGGTCTTGGGTGACCCGGCCCGGTGGGGGCTGAAGGAGCTGCACGACCTGGCGTTCCGCGCCGCGCGGCCGGCGCTGGAGGCCGAGCGCTACGCCGCGGTGCGTCGGGTGCACGACACGTCCGACGACCACGTCGTCGTCGACCTGTCCGAGATCGCTCGTGCCGCGGAGCAGGGCCAGGTGGAGTCGCTGCTGGTTGCAGCCGGTGCTCCGACCGGCCCGTGGGCGGGCGACACGCTCGACCGGGCCATCGCCGAGACGCTCGGTCACGGCGGTCAGGCGATCTCGGTCGACGAGGTCGACCTGCGAAGCGGAGCGGACGAGCTGGTGGGTGCGCCCGTCGAGGTGCCGTGCGCCGCTGCGCTGCTGCGCAGCTAGGTCGGGCCGGTCAGGAACCGCCCGTCAGAACCAGACGGTCAGAACTCGACCTTCGGCGGGGCCTGGTTGGCCTCGGGGGCCTCGTAGAAGACGCCCTTCTCGACCCCGGCGACGCCGACGAGCAGGGACCAGGGGATCGTGACCATCGTGCGGTTCAGGGTGGCGCAGGCGTCGTTGTAGTACTGGCGGGCGAAGGCCAGCTGGTCCTCGGTGCGGGCCAGCTCGGTCTGCAGCTGCTGGAAGTTCGTCGACGCCTTCAGGTCCGGGTAGGCCTCGGCCACGGCGAACAGGTTGGCCAGGGCCTGACGCATCTGGCCGTCGGCCGCCGCCTTCTGGTCGACGCTGCCGGCCGACTGCGCCGCGGCCCGTGCCGCCGTGACGGCCTCGAACACGCCTTTCTCGTGGGACGCGTACCCCTTGACGGTCTCGACCAGGTTGGGGACCAGCTCGGCGCGACGGGTGAGCTGCACGTCAATGCCGGCCAGCGCCTCGTCCACGCTCACACGCTGCTGGCGGAGCTTGTTGATGCCGGTGACGACGAACATCCCGACGGCCACGACGAGCAGGACGACGATGAGGATGGCGATGAGCATGTGGTCTCCCTTGTCGGTCTCAGCCTGTCACGCGGTCACGGGGCCGTCGACAACCCGGTGCCGACGGCTGCAGTTCACCAGGACCCGCCGCCGCCTCCGCCGCCCCCGGAACCTCCGGAGAACCCGCCCCCGCCTCCGGACGCGGCCTGTGACGCCACGTAGGTGGCCGAGGCGGCGCCGATCGCTGCGTTGAACGAGTCGGACATCGACAGGTCGTGCCAGCTGTGGATGCCGGCGCCGTACCAGAAGACGTAGGGCACGGCCGCGCTGTCGAGCGAGACGCCCTGCGCCTCGTAGCGCCTGGCCCACTCCTCGCTCACCCCGAGGGCGAGCGCCCACGGCAGGTAGCGGGGGAACCAGTCCAGGTGGGCGGCGGCGTCGAACCGGGACTCGGACGAGTCGGTCGACAGGAACCGGGCAAAGCCGCCGACCCGCGACCAGGCGTCGCGGCCGGCCTCGTTGTGGACGGTCCGGGTGCGCGGGTCCATGATCACGCCGAGCAGGCCGAGGCTCAGCACCGCGGCCCCGATCAGCAGCGGGATGTTGCGGCTGGCCGATCCACCGAAGTGGTAGACGCCGGCCATCGCGATGACGCCGCCGGTGGCGATCCAGCCCACGGCACGCGCCGCGGTCCCGGCAGGGGACTTGGTGAGGAACTGGTGCTGCTCGGCGTCGAGCCCGTGGCCCAGCGCTGCCTTCGCCTTGGTGATCTTCTCGCCGGAGGTCTTGGTCTTGGAGATCGTGAAGTGCAGTCCCGGCGAGTCGACCTCGAGCTTGTGCAGGACGTCCATCTCCCCGGGACCCCGGGCACCCTGCAGGGGCTCGGCGACACACGCCACGGTCCACGAGTCGTCGGTCTGGGTCAGCTGCAGCACGCCGCGCTCGGCCAGGTCGAACAAGGTCGCCTGCAGGTCGTCCGGCCCGCCGGACTCGTCCAGGACCCGCACGGCCATCGCGGGGGAGATGCCCTCCGGCGGCTCGAACAGCACCGGCATGCCGGGCGCACGCTCCCGGGTCGCCCGCAAGAGCAGCACCGACACGGCGACCCCGACGATGCCGAGCAGTGCGGCGAACAGCCACGTGTTCGACGAGTCGGACGGGGCCGGGCCAGGCGGGGTGGGCAGCGCCCCCTTGGGGAACGTGGCCCGGAGCGTGACCGGCGTGTACGGCTTGAGCGGGCCGGTGCTCAGGCGCACCTTCGTGCCGTCGACCTGGGCGGTGCACGGGGTGCGCCGGCCCTGGACGCACTCGACCTCCTGGGGTTCCGCAGGCAGGGCGACCTCGACCTCGACGGCGTCCATCGACATCTGCCAGCCGGAGCCCACGACGTTCCACCACCACACGACGGTGCCGTCCTGGCCCTGTTCGAGGACGTCGGTGGTGGTCGACCCGATGACGTACTGGTGCTGGCCCGGGACGAGGGTGACGGCGGCGTCGCCGATGCGCAGCGAGGCCGTCCCCTTGGCCGACGGCACGAACTCGGCGCGCTCGACCTGGCCGTCACGGGTCACGCTCACTTCGCTGACCGGGTGCTCGGGCCCGTTCCCCGAGCGCGGCGCGGTGTCGAAGATCCGGTAGATGCCACGACGGTCGAAGCCGGTGTCGACGTCGATCTGCTCGATGCTGCGCAGCGTGCCGTCCTTGGACAGGTCCATCCCGACCTTGTAGGACGTGATCGAGGACGGGTCGGGCGTGCTCCGCTTGGCCAGGACCGAGAGCGCCGGCACGAAGAGCACCGACAACGTCGCGGCCACCACGAGCACCCGGACGAACCAGGCCGCGGCCAGTTCGCGGGTCGGACGGCGACGCAGTGTGGAGCTCACGGGCTCAGGCTAGGTGCCGGGCGCCCGCGGCCGGTGCGCCGGACCACCGTCAAGGCGTCGCCGGTCGTGACCGACCCACTACCGTCGGGTCCGACGCGTGCACCTAGCCGGCACGCACCCCCTAGGAGGCAGAAGTGACCGACGAGCCGACCGACCCGCAGAACCCCGTGGTCCCGGAACCCACCAGTGAGCCCACCGTGGCCATGCCCGCCACCCCGCAGGCCGAGGTGCCGGCTCCGGCCCCGGCCGCTGCGCCCGCCGCGGCGACCGCCGCCGCGGCCGATGCCCCGGCCCAGAAGGTCCCGACCTGGGCGGCCGTGATGATCGCGGTGCTGATCACCCTCATCATCGTGGCCGTGATCGCGCTGGTCGCCAGCAACGGCTCGAACGGCCCCGACACCACGACCACGTCGTCGACCACCACCGAGTCGACCACCACGACCACCTCGACGACGACGACGGCCAAGCCGACCACGACGACGGCCAGGCCGACCACGACGGCTGCGCCGACGACGACCGCGGCGCCGACCACGACCACCACCGAGGCTCCGGCCACCACGGCCGCACCGTGACGGTGGCCGGCTCCGGCCGGCACTGAGCTGGACGTCCTAGAGCAGGCCGTCGTTGAACTGGACGGGCCCGGGCGGATGATCCGCCCGGGCCCGTTGCGTTCGTAGGGGCCTGAAGCCGTCAGGAGGTCGGCAGCTGGTTGCCCGGCAGCGGCGCGACCCGCTCGGTGTGCTGGTGCTCCTCGGGCGCCGACGGGGCGCGGGAGGCGGCACCAGGCAGCGTGTACGGGTCGGCGGCCGCAAAGTTCACGCCGTAGCCCTGGTCGGCCAGCGCGGCGACGGTCAGCCGGCTGAGTCGCTCGTCGAAGTCGCTGTACCCGGTCATCAGCTCGTTGTTGAACACCGACTCGCGCCAGTGGCCGATGGCCGTACCGGCCCCGCCGGAGTTCTCGATCGGCGGCTTGCCCGAACGGCCCATCGCCCGCCACTCGCTGACGCCCGCTGCGCCGTTGTACGCGGGGTCGGTCAGCAGGTCGTCGATGAACCCCTTGAGCGCCCAGTCGGCGCCGATCCCGAGCACGTGGCCCATCTCGTGGAGGATCACGGACTGGAGCCGGCCCGAGGTGGCCAGTCGGCTCAGGTCGGCCGTGTCGAACTCCATGATGCCGAAGTACGCCTGGCCGCCCGTCTCACGGGTGAGCAGCGCGCCCGCCCGGCCGAGGGTGCCGCCGGTGCCGTCGATGTCGAAGTCGCGCGCCGCGATGAGCACGTCGTCGACGTAGCCGTCGAACGCCGGGACCCAGCCCAGGAAGTCCTGGGGGAGCGTGAGCTGGTGGTCCGACAGTCCTGCGACCAGGACCTGGGACCAGCGGGCTGCAGCGGCCTCGAACGCGGCGCGGAACTGGGGCTGCATCGTCGGGGCGAGGCTGAGCGTGATCTGGAACGGCTCGGCCGGACCGGGGGTCACGTCGACCTGGGTGGTGGCAGACGTCGAACCGGTGACGACGTCGTCGACCTCGACCGTCGGGAACCACGGGCCCTCACCGGTGTAGGTCACGTTGACGGTGTCGGTGTTGTCGCAGCTGGTGATGGTCCGGTCGACCTCGCCGTCGCCGTCGGTGTCGACGCGGCAGGTGAGGGCGTCGCCGTTGGGGTCGCTGATGTTCCAGATGAGCGTCTTGGTGACGGGTGCCTCGGTGCGGGCGCCGACGGCGACGAATGCGGTGATGGTCGGGGGAGCCGGGACGGGCGGCAGCGTGGTGCCGGTCCCGGTGCCGGGCGCTGCGGTGCACGCGGCGGCAACTGCGGCCATGGCGAGCACGAGCCCCGCCACCGCGGTCCGTGCACGTGTCGAGGTGTGTGACGTGGTGCGCATCGCCGTGACTCTCCCTGTACCGCCCGGACCGGCCGGCCAAAGTCGGATGCGGCACCGTTGCCCCCCAGCAACGGTGCCTGTCGCGATGGTACCGACACACTGTCGGTAGGGCCATCGGGAAGTTGGCGGGACGCGGTCGGGTCGTTGCGGGCACCACGGGACCATCTCTAGAGTCGTGTCTGCCGAACGTTGCTGCTGGGGGGTGG
>CAJANQ010000545.1 GCA_903941145.1 uncultured Actinomycetes bacterium | reverse complement strand
ACCTGGGCGGCGCGGACGCGGTCCTCGTTCCAGATGAGCTCCTCGGTGAACGCGCCGCCGGGGGCAGTCAGCGCCCGGGCGGCCAGGTTGCCCTCGCCCAGGAACATGTCGAGCATCGCGATGAGGCCGCCGGGGGCCGAGTCGGTGCCGGTGCCCTCCTCGCTCATCATCATGGGAAGGCCCTCGGGGGCGTCCATGGGGATCAGGTCCGAGACCCGGCGCTGCTGCTCGTCGGGCAGGCCGATCCAGAACTCCAGGCCGAGCGGACCGGCGACCTCGTCGGCGAAGAACTGGCCGAGGCTCTTGCCGCTGATGCGGCGGACGACCTCGCCCACCAGCCAGCCGAAGGTGAGAGCGTGGTAGCCGTGCTGGGTGCCGGGCTCCCAGACCGGGGCGCTGTCGGCCAGCGCCGCGGTGACCGTGTCCCAGTCCAAGGCCTCCTCGAGCGTCATCTTCCGGTCTACGTCGGGCAGGCCGACCTTGTGGGAGAGCAGCCACGCCACCGGGACGTGCTCCTTGCCCTTGGCGCCGAACTCGGGCCAGTAGTCGGTGACCGGGGCCAGCAGGTCGAGCTCGCCACGCTGGGCCAGCACGTGGGCGCAGATGGCAGTGGCGCCCTTGGTGGTCGAGAACACCATCTGGAGGGTCTGGTCGTCGTACGGCGTGCCGGCGTCGTCGGCGACGCCACCGGTCAGGTCGACCATCGGCTGGCCGTCCACGTACACGCAGAACCCGGCGCCGATCTCGCCGCGCTCGGCGAAGTTGGCCTCGAAGACCTCTCGGACCTCTTCGAACCCTGGCTCGACGGTTCCCCTGATCTCGGTCATGTGTGCTCCTGGGACGCGGACGGACCACAGAACCTAAACAAGTTCCGGCGGCGCCGCCCAAGGGGCGCCCGTCGGGAGAGCGTCAGCCGCCCTGGCCGTCGTCGGTCGCCGGGGGGGCGCCGCGGGGCACCGGCTCGATCTGCGGTGCGTCGGTGGGCGTCGGCGCAGTGTCTGCCGGGGCGGTCACGGCGGGTGCCGTGGTGGGCCGTGGTGCGGTCACGCCGCCGCCGGGCTTGGTCGTCGACCGGGGCACCACGGTGGTCGGAGGTGCGACGGTGCTGGTCTCGCCGGGCAGCGGGACCGTGGTCTCGCCCAGCACGTTGGGGTCCGGCGCCGGCTCGGTCGTGACGGTCGGCTGCGGACGCTGCTGCTCACGCTGCTCGGCCCGGACCGACGCCTGGCGGGACTGGTAGGCCATGGGCCCGGCGACCGCCGCAGTGACCCCGGTCGACGCAAGGAGCGCGAGCAGCAGCCGTGCGGCCACGAACCCACCCTGTGCGCGAACAGATCGCATGCGTCCCCTGACCGTTCCTTGCATCGAGTCTCATGGTGCGGACGGGACCGCACCCTGCCTATGGGTAAATGTACTGAACGTGGTTCGGGTCCGTTCAGGACCCGGTACCGCCGGAGCGGGACAGGTCAGAGCTCGTCGTCCCCGCCCTCGGGGTTGAGGTCGATGATCCCGAGCCGCACGGCCGACAGCACGGCGTGCGTGAGGCTCTGGGTGTCGAGCCGGCGGTAGATGGCGTTGAGGTGGTTGTGCACCGTCTTCTGGGTGATCCCCAGCTCGCGGGCCACCTGCTTGGTCGACAGGCCGTTGGCGATCATCTGCAGGATCTCGACCTGACGGTCGGACAGCAGGGACTCCTCGGTGGGCTTGAGCCCGCCGACGACCTGCAGCATCGACGCCGCCAGGTGGGGGCTCAGGACCTCTTCGCCGTCCATCACGCGGTCGAGCGTGTCGATCACCTCGTCGAGCGAGGTGCCCTTGGTGAGGTAGGCGACTGCCCCGGCCTCGAGCGCGGCGCGGGTCTTGGCAGGGTCGTCGTGCATGGTGAGCACGACGACCTTCACGTCCGGGTAGAGCTCCGAGATCTGTCGGGTGGCGCCGACACCGTCGAGCACCGGCATGGACAGGTCCATGACGACGATGTCGGGGTCCGTCTCGCCGACCAGACCGATGGCCTCCTCGCCGTTGCCGGCCTCGCCGACGACGTCCTTGCCGGCACTCTCGAGGCCGCGACGGATGCCGTCGCGCAGGATCTGGTGGTCGTCGACCAGCAGGACCTTCATGGGGCTGTCTCCTTGTTGCGGTCGTCCCCGGCGACAACCGTCACTGTGGTCCCCCCGCCAGGGGTGCTGAGAATCTCGAGCCGTGCACCGATGGCGTCGGCCCGTTCCTTCATCCCGACCAGACCGTAGGCGCTTTCCCTTGCGCCGCGTGACGTATCGAAGCCCTTTCCGTCGTCGCGCACGGTCAGCCGGTAGTTCCCTCCGGCCACGGTCCAGCGCACCTCGACCCGTCGGGCCTCGGCGTGGCGCTCGACGTTGTTGAGGGCCTCCTGCAGGATCCGCAGGACCTCGTTCTCGACCGCGACCGGCAGTTGGCCGTCCGGGTCGTCCACGCTGCACTGGGCCGGGATGCGGGTCCGCTCGGTGAACCGGTCGACCACGGCGGGGGCCAGCGCGGCGAGCGGACGTTCCTCGGTGGCGTTGGTGCGGAGCTGGCGCAGCGTCTCGCGCAGGTCGTCGATGGCCGACGTGACGTCCGAGCGCAGGCGCTCGAGCTCCGGCTCGATGTCGTCCGGATGTGCAGCGATGCGCTCGATCTCGATCCCGATGTACGTCAGCCACTGACCGAGGCGGTCGTGCAGGTCGCGGGCGATACGGGTGCGCTCGTCGTCGGCCCCGAGCCGCCGCAGCCGGCCGAACCAGCGGGCGTTGTCCAGCGTGAGCCCCAGGATGTCGGCCACGCCACTCAGCATGGTGGCGTCGCGAGCGGTGTAGCGGCCGATCCCGGGGTGCTCGAGCCCGAGCACCCCGACGGTGGTCCCGCGGGCGCCCAGCCGCACGTACATGCCGCTGCCCATGCCGTCGACCAGACCGCGCTCGCCGCGGGTCAGGTCCTCGCGGGTCACGGGCCGCTCGTTGCGCAGCGCCGTGCGGAGCGGCTCGGGCAGCTCGTCGGTCGAGTAGCGGGACGCCAGCTGGCAGCCGGCCGCAAGGTTGGGCGTCCACTCCCCGTCGGTGTCGGACAGGACGACCAGCGCAATGACCCGGGCGTCGAACGTGTCGACGAGCTGGTCCCGTGCCGACTCCACGACCTCTCGCTGCGTCAGCGAGGACGGCAGGGTGCGGGCGGTGACGGTGAGCAGGTTCAGCAGGTCGTTGGCGTCGGTGAGCGTGCGGACCTGCTCGTCGAGCACTGCCCGCCGCGCCTCGTCGTCGAGCAGACGCTTCCTCAGGTAGGTGGCGCCCGCCACGGCCAGGATGAACGCCGCGATCAGCGCCAGGTCGCGCTGGTCCTGGGCCTGTCGGGCCAGCACGGTGTCGCCGAGCGTGATGCCCGTCACGGTGGAGGCGGCGGCGACGGTGAGCGCCGCTCCGCCGGGGACGCCGCCCCAGCCGAACGCCACCACGACCACGGCCGTCATGAGGCAGAAGATGAACGGGCTGTCGAGGCCGCCGCTGTAGCCGACGGCCATGCCGAACACCGCGACGTCGAGCAGGGACAGCGCCCGGTCGTTCCAGGAGGTCGACGCCAGCCGCAGCGGAAGGATCGTCCGCCAGGTGGTGAGGAACAGGCACACCGCCAGGGCCAGGACCGGGGCCCACTGGCCCCGGAACGCCGCGGGTGCGGCGAACACCATGCCGTAGGCGATCGAGCTCCAACGGAGCGCCGCGATGGCGGGGGTGACCGCCGCCCGGACCGCCAGGGGCAGCTCGAACTGCCGGGTCGCGTCGTCGATGCCGCCGTAGGGGAGGGCGCGCAGGGCCGCGAGGGCACCGCCGGCATGGAGCACGTCCCCGCCGGTCGACCCGCGTCCCCCCTGAGATGGTGAAGTCGGCTGCTCGTTCGTGGCAGTCACCCTACCGACCCGTTGTCCGCCCCACCGGGCGTTCCTGCCGCCCGCCCCGGCATGGCCGCACTGGTCGGTCCACCCCGTACGATGCGCCCGTGGCTGATCCGACCCTTCTGCTCACGGCCGCGACCGCCGGCGCCTACCCGGGGGCGCGCCGGCCGGACCGCCGTCGCACGGTCGACTCGTCCGGCGCCGCCATCTCCGTCGCCGAGTGGGGGGCCGAGGACGCCCCGGTGCTCCTGTTCGCCCACGGCGGGTTCGACTTCGCCGAGACGCTCAACGTGTTCGCCCCGATGCTGGCCGAGGCCGGCTGGCGGGTCGTGAGCTGGGACCAGCGCGGCCACGGCGACTCGGCCCACGCCCACCTCTACAACTGGGAGGCGGACCAGCGCGACGCCGCCGCAGTGATCGCCACCCTGCCCGACAGACCGATGCCGTTCGCGGGGCACTCGAAGGGCGGCAGCCTGGTCATGCACCTGGCCAACGCCCTGCCGCACCGGGTCTCGGCGCTGGTGAACCTGGACGGCCTGCCGTCCGGCCGGGCCATGACCGACGTGTCGGAGCACGAGCGCACTCGGATGCTGCGCCGAGAGATGTCGGCCTGGCTCGACCACCGCCGCACGCTGGTCGGGAAGCAGCGCAAGCCGGGGACCATCGAGGAGCTCGCCGAGCGCCGGGGCCGTATGAACCCGCGCCTGGACCAGGACTGGCTGCAGTACCTGGTGACCGTGGGCGCGGCCGAGGGGCCCGACGGCTGGCGCTGGAAGATCGACCCGACGCTCCGCATGGGCGGGTTCGGTCCGTGGCGTCCGGAGTGGTCGATGCTCCGCCTGCCCGGGATCGGCGTGCCGGTCATGGGCGTGCTGGGGCTGGACCTGGAGATCATGGGTTGGGGCACACGGCCCGAGGACGTGGTGCCCTACCTGCCGCCGGGCGCCCGGTTCGAGGAGCTGGAGGGCGTCGGCCACTTCGTGCACATCGAGCAGCCCCGGCTGGTGGCCGACCTGGTGCTCGACTTCCTGGTCGACTCGCTGCCCGCGGAGGTGCGGCCGTGAGCTCGTTCACCGTCCACCACAACCGCATCGAGCTGGCGGTCCACCGACTGTCGGAGGGTGACGGCGCTGGCCGCCCGCTCCTGCTCCTCCACGGCCTGGGCGAGTGCACGCCGGCCGAGGTGCCGCTCCGGCAGCTGTCTGGGTTCGTCTGGCCGGGCCCGGTCCTGGGACTGGACTTCACCGGCCACGGCGGTTCCACCGTGCCGGTCGGTGGCGGCTACACGTCCGAGATCCTGGTGGGCGACGTCGACGCGGTGCTGCTCGAGACCGGGCCGGTGACGATCCTTGGCCGGGGTCTGGGCGCGTACGTGGGCCTGCTCACCGCCGCGGCCCGCCCCGAGCTGGTGCGCGGCGTGGTGCTGACCGACGGACCCGGCCTGGTGGGCGGCGGGACGCACCCGGGCTCGCCGCTCCTGCCGGTGCCGGCCCCCGGTGGCGTGGT
>CAJANQ010000544.1 GCA_903941145.1 uncultured Actinomycetes bacterium | reverse complement strand
GAGGAGGTCTTCGAGCAGCAGGAGGCCGAGGAGGCCGCCGCCCGTCTGCTCGAGGGCACGTTCACGCTCGACGACTTCATGGACCAGATGGCGGCGCTCAAGAAGATGGGCCCGCTGTCGGGGATCATGGGCATGCTGCCCGGCGTCCCCAAGGAGGTCCGCGACGTCGAGATCGAGGACAGCCAGATCGCCAAGATCGAGGCGATCATCCGGTCCATGACCCCGGCCGAACGCATCGACCCCGACCTGGTGGACGGCTCGCGCCGGACCCGGATCTCCCGGGGCTCTGGCACGTCGTCCGCCGAGGTCGCCCAGCTGCTCACACAGTTCAAGCAGATGCGCCAGATGATGCAGCAGATGGGTAAGGGTCCCGGCCGGCGCAAGAACAAGAAGGGCAAGAAGGGCGGCGCCAAGAAGGGCGGCCGGGTGACCTCCAAGGGTCCGGCGCCCGTCAACAAGGCGGCGTTCGCCCTGCCGTCGCTCGAGGAGATGCAGTCGCAGCTCCCGCCCGGCGCCAAGCTCCCAGGCCTCGACCAGTAGGTCGGCCCAGGCGCAGAATTGCCCGGGGGTGCCCCGGGCGACCATCATTGTCCCCTGCTGCCAGGAGCAGCACCGCAACCACTACACACCGAGGGATTCCGAGACGTGGCCGTTCGACTCCGCCTGATGCGGATGGGTAAGAAGAAGCAGCCGACCTACCGCATCGTTGCGGCCGACTCGCGGTCGCCCCGCGACGGCCGGTACATCGAGATCGTCGGCACCTACGACCCGCGGCGCGAGCCGTCGGTCGTGACCATCGACAACGAGAAGGCGCTCGCCTGGCTCGGCCAGGGTGCACTCCCGACCGAGCGTGTGCAGAAGCTGCTGCAGATCTCGGGTGCCTGGGACGAGTTCCAGTCGTCGAAGGGCAAGAAGTGAGCGACGCCCGACCGGAGCACGCATGTGACGTGCTCGAGCACATCGCCAAGTCCCTCGTCGAGCAGCCCGACGGCGTGAGCGTCGAGGTCGTCGACCTCGACGGCAAGTCGCAGCTCAACCTCCACGTCGCCGACGGCGACATGGGCCGGGTCATCGGCAAGCGTGGCCGCATGGCCTCCGCGATCCGCACCGTGACCAGGGCCGCCGCGGCCCGCGACGGTGTCGAGGTCGACATCGAGTTCGTCGACTGAACAGTCGACGGTTCGTCTGATGGCACCCGTCCTCGAGGTGGGTCGCATCACCAAGGCGCACGGCCTCCGTGGTGAGGTCGTCGTACACCTCGTCTCCGACCGGACCGAGCGGCTCGACCGCGGGTCCGTCCTCCTCTCCGACCGTGGGGACCTGAAGGTCCTTGCCTCGCGTCCGCACACCGACCGCTGGATCGTGCAGTTCGAGGGGTGCACCAGCCGGGAGGACGCCGAGGCGCTCCGCGGCACCGAGCTGCGGGCCCAGGCCTCCGACAGCGGCGACGACGGCGAGCTCTGGATCCACGAGCTCATCGGCGTCCGCGTGGTGGAGCTCGACGGCACCGGACGCGGCACCGTGGAGTCCGTGCAGTCCAACCCGGCGTCCGACCTGCTGGTCCTGGACTCCGGCGCGCTGGTGCCGGTGGTGTTCGTCGTCGACGGCCCCTCCGACGGTGTCCTGACGGTCGACGTCCCCGACGGGCTCTTCGCACTCTTCGAGGAGTAGCGGCCGTGCGCATCGACGTCCTCACGATCATGCCCGACCTGGTGACGGCCTTCGCCGGGACCAGCCTCATGGGCAAGGCCCGTGACAAGGGCCTGCTCGACCTGCGGGTCCACGACGTCCGTGAACGCACCACCGACGTGCACCGCACCGTCGACGACTCGCCGTTCGGCGGGGGCGCCGGCATGGTCCTCATGGCCGAGCCGATCTTCCGCACGGTGGAGGAGGTGGAGCCTCCCCGGCCGCTCTACCTGCTCGGCCCCGGCGGTCGCACCCTGACCCAGGGCCTGGCCGAGGAGCTCGCGTCGACCGACGGCTTCTCGCTGCTCTGCGGTCGCTACGAGGGCGTCGACGACCGGGTGCGGGAGCACCTGTGCGACGGCGAGCTCTCGGTCGGCGACTACGTCCTCAACGGGGGAGAGGTCGCCGCGATGGTCGTGGTCGAGGCCGTCGCCCGGCTCGTGCCCGGCGTGATGGGCAACGCCGAGTCTGCCGCCGAGGAGTCGTTCTCGACCGGACTGCTCGAGCACCCGCAGTTCACACGTCCTGCCGAGTTCCGGGGCTGGGAGGTCCCGCCGGTGCTCCGTTCCGGCGACCATGCGGCGGTGGCCCGCTGGCGGCGGGCGCAGGCGCTCCTGCGTACCCTGCGACTCCGCCCGGACCTGATCGAGGCCGCTGGCGGACTCACGGCAGAGGACCGCAACGTGCTCGAGGAGTGGGCGCCGGACTGGAACGGCTGAGCCTGGCCCGCCCGGACCGGGGACCCGGGCCCATTTCACCCGCCCGTCCCGGCCCACTACACTCCTGCGGCTGCGCCTGGGCACCTGTGGTGCCAAAGAGGAGAATCCGATGAACCCCACCGACCTGATCGACCAGCAGAGCCTGCGCGACGACATTCCTGAGTTCGCGCCCGGCGACACCCTCAAGGTCCACGTGAAGGTCGTCGAGGGCAACAAGGAGCGTGTCCAGGTCTTCCAGGGCGCCGTGATCCGCCGTCAGGGCGGTGGCGTGCAGGAGACCTTCACGGTCCGCAAGGTGAGCTACGGCGTGGGCGTGGAGCGCACGTTCCCCGTCCACTCGCCGATCATCGAGAAGATCGAGCGCGTCTCCCGCGGCGACGTCCGTCGGGCCAAGCTCTACTACCTCCGCGACCGGGTCGGTAAGTCCGCCCGCATCAAGGAGCTCCGGGACTGATCCCGGGCGGCCCTGCCGCCCCGGACAGCCTGCCTTCCCCTGCTTCCCCCTCTGTTTCGTCGCGCCTCGGCGCACGGGGGTGAGTGGCATGGCCCGGCACGACCATCTGGCGCTCGGCCGTTACGGCGAGGACCGCGCCGCCCGTTGGTACGCCGCTCGTGGCTACACGGTCGTCGACCGCAACTGGCGCTGCGCCGCCGGCGAGCTCGACCTGGTCCTCGTCCGGTCCGGCCCACGCGGCCAAGAACTGGTGGTGGCTGAGGTCAAGACCCGGTCGTCGGACCGTTTCGGCTCCCCGCTCGAGGCGGTCGGGCCGGACAAGCAGCGGCGGCTCCGGCGACTGGCGGGGGAGTGGCTGGCGGTCCGGTGGCCCCAGGTCTCCAGCGCCCGACGGCCGCACGGGGTGCGGTTCGACGTCGTGGCCGTGCTCGGGGGCAAGGTGCACGTGGTCGAGGCCGCGTTCTGAATACCAGACATTTATGTCCTAGGTCATTGTCGGCGAAGAGGTCCGTCGGTACACTCGCCGCATCGGTCGACCCGGACACGGGCGCGGGAGGTGGACCTTGCGGCAGTACCCAATGCCAATCCCACTGGGATGGTTTCAGGTGGCGTGGAGTGACGAGGTCCCTTCGGGGACGTCGCAGCCCGCCTTCTACTTCGGTCGGCACCTGGTCCTCTGGCGCGACGTCGAGGGAACGGCCCACGTCTGGGACGCCTTCTGCCCGCACATGGGAGCCCACCTGGGCCACCGCGCCTCGGTCGAGGGCTGCGAGATCCGCTGCGCACTGCACCGCTGGAAGTACGACGCCGAGGGCATCTGTACCGACGTGCCCTACTCCAGCCGGGTGAGCCGCAAGGCGCAGGTCCGCACCTACCCGGTCGTCGAGCGCAACGGCTGCCTGTTCGCCTGGTACCACCCGGACGGCGAGCCGCCGGCGTGGGAGCTCCCCGAGCTGCCGGAGTTTGCCGGTACCGGCGAGTTCAGCGACGTCTTCCGCAAGCAGTACTCGCTGGGCTGCCACTGGCAGGAGATCGCCGAGACGCAGGTCGACGCCGCCCACATCCAGGCCCACCTGCTCGAGTATCAGCTGGCCATGGCCGAGAAGCCCGAGGACGTGCGGCCCGAGCCGCCCCAGGTCGACTCCTACGACACGTCGGGCCCGGTCGCCAAGATCCGTATCTCACAGGACTTCCCGACCCCGCAGGGCGTCGCCGAGGGCCGGATCGACACCGACGTGTGGGGCCCCGGGATGGCGGCCACCTGGTTCACCGGACTCGTCGACACCCTCCTGCTGGGCTGTGCGACCCCCGTCGACGAGGGCGCCTGCGAGCTGCGCTTCAGCTTCCTGGTCCGCTCCACCGGCGACGCCGAGTCCACCAACAGCCTGGGTCGGGCGTTCATCGAGGAGATCCACGAGCGCACCGTCGAGGACGTCGAGCTCTGGGAGAACAAGGCGTACGTGCCGGTTCCTGCCCTGTCGGCCGACGACGGTCCGATCATGCAGTACCGCCGCTGGTGCGAGCAGTTCTACGTCGGTGGCGTCGACCGCTCCCGCGACGTCTGGGAGCCGACGGGCCCCGAGGTCCCCTCCGGCGTCCGCGTCGAGGTCGGCAGCAACAGCTAGCGGCGCGGCTCACGCGTGAGCCGGCGGTCCCAGCAGCCACGGTGCCAGTGGCGCCGCAGGTCCGGAGCGTCCTTCGGCACCGCCACGACGTGGCCCATGCCGGCTGGGATGTCGCGGGCGCAGCCCGGACACATGTACGCCTTTCGGGCCTCGTAGGGCTGGACGCGCCGGACGTCGCACTCTGCGGTGGCGGTGTAGTCGGGCATGGTGCCGTTCCCCCGGGCTCAGCCCAGGAACGCCCAGGCCAGCAGGCCGAGCGCGATCACGACCGCTGCGCCGACGAACACGAAGTCCCACGGAGAGCGTCGCTGCTGGCGGTGAGGGTTGAGGCCCATGCCGTCAGTATGGCGCCGGCGCCGGTGCGGGGAGGTGTCCCCGGCCGGGACGGGTGACCCGTGTCGGAGGCGCGTCCTACGGTGTGGTCCCGCCCTCAGCCGGTCGTGCCGGCCGGGCCGTTCGCAGCAGGTGTGCTGCCACCGCCACCAACCCAGGGAGGCGCCGTGCTGGCGACCGTCCCCTCCGCCACGCTCGTCGGCGTCCGCGGACAGTCCGTGCAGGTCGAGGTCCATGTGGGCCAGGGCCTGCCCACCTTCACGCTCGTCGGGCTGCCCGACGCCTCGTGCCGCGAGGCCCGTGACCGCGTGCGCGCCGCGTTCGCGTCGTCGGGCCTCAAGTTCCCAAGTTCGCACAGGGTGACGGTGAACCTCGCCCCGACGGACCTCCCCAAGGCCGGCGCCGGGCTCGACCTGCCCATCGCCGTAGCGCTCCTGATCGCCGACGACCAGCTCCCGGCCGACGCCGCGGCGGGTCTCGCGTTCGCTGCAGAGCTCGGCCTCGACGGGGCACTCCGGCCGGTGGTCGGTGCAGTGCCGCTGGTCGACGCCATGGAGGGGTACGTGCCGGTGGTGGCCCCCGACGACCTGGCCGAGGCCGCCACGGTCCGGCCAGAGGCCCGGGCGGTGCACCACCTCGCCGAGCTGGTCGCCGTGCTGCGGGGCGAGGCGCCGTGGCCCCTGGTCGACGTGCCTCCGCTCGTCATTGGTGGCCGCCCGGTGTCCGACCTGGCCGACGTGCGCGGTCACGCGCTCGCCCGGCAGGCGCTTGAAGTGGCCGCGGCCGGTGGGCACCACCTGCTGCTGGTCGGACCGCCCGGTGCGGGAAAGACGATGCTCGCCGAGCGGCTGCCGGGCCTGCTGCCGGACCTCGAGCCTGCCGCCGCACTTGAGGTGGCTCGTGTCCGGTCGGCCTCGGGAGAGTCGCTCCGTGGCGAGGGGCAGGCCGTGCGCCCGCCCTACCGGGCCCCGCACCACACGGCCTCGCTCGTGGCGCTGGTGGGTGGCGGCTCAGCCCGCCTCCGACCGGGCGAGATCAGTAGGGCCTCGGGCGGGGTGCTGTTCCTCGACGAGCTGGGCGAGTTCCCCCCGAGCCACCTCGACGCACTCCGTCAGCCTCTCGAGTCGGGTGTCGTCCGGGTGGCGCGCGCCGGCCTGAGCGTGGAGCTCCCGGCGTCGTTC
>CAJANQ010000543.1 GCA_903941145.1 uncultured Actinomycetes bacterium | reverse complement strand
GGGTCCGGCGCGTCGAGCTCGTGGACGTTGCCGTCCATGTCTATGTAGGTGAACTGCATTATGCGGACCTCCATCGCATAACCGTGAGGTTGACGGTGCCGGTGCCGCTGCTGCCCCTCGTCGTCCAGGCGGTGCCGGGACTCGGGAACGCGCCCTGGGTCTGGGCGACCGAGAGCGTGTGCGTGAACATCGAGGCGCCGAGGGTCGTGTTGAGCGTGGCGATGCCGCCGACGGGTGCCCGGACCTGGGTGATGGCGGCCGACGTGTTGAACGCCGTCAGGTAGACGCCCGGCTGAAGCGTTGCCGGCGTGCTCTGTTTGAGCACGGCGCCGGTCGTGCTCGTGGTGAACGGCGCGTCGCCGGAGTCGAACAACGGGGCGCCGGTCGGCTGGAGGTTCGAGTCGGCGGCGTAGATGCCCATTCGGACGTTGCCGCCGCCGGCCGTCTGTGCGACGCCGATGCTGTACGCCATGGCGTCCACGGTGATCGGCGCCGTGACCTCGAACGGTGCGTAGTAGACGGTGTTTGCCGACGCCGAGAACGTCGTCTGGCTCGCCATCTGGCCGTTCGGGATGCCGTAGGCGTAGCGGGTGGTCGTGATCGTGATTGCGCCGCCAGTTGCCGGCGTGAACGTCAAGGCATCGGCGGTGGCCGTCGTAAAGTCTGCGTTGTAGACCGGTGTGCCGCCAATGCTGTCGCGCAAGATCACCTGGTAGATGGTGCCGACCGCCGCGGTGCTGATCGCCCCTAGAGCGCCGATGCTCAGGACGCCGTTACCGGCACGGACGCTTGACGTGCCCGTTGACCCGGTGACCGTCGCGCCCCACTGCGTCCACGACGAGGGCTCCGACGCCTGGTCGGCCGCGTAGTAGAACTTCACCTCGTACTGGCCGGAGCCGTTGTCGACGTCCAGCGTGGCCTTGACCCAGTAGGTCGTCCCGTCCACAAACAGGCTTGGGTTGATTGCGGGCGACGCGGTGCGGAGGTTGCCGCCCGAGTCGTTCCACACAAGTCCGAGGTTCCCGACGTTCGTGACGTAGAAGTAGTAGGAGGCGTCGGTGGTGGCGCCCCACTTGCCGAGAAGGAAGTGGGCGACGCCGGTCGTGTAGTCGGGGAGGTTGACACGGGCGACCATCTCCAGGTCGCCGGTGATGTCTAGTGCTAGGGCGTCGGGCGTGGACATGGTGTTGCCCTGCGTCGCGCCGAGGCCGCCGAAGAAGGCGCCCGAGCCGGTCAGGTAGCACGCGCCGGTCAGTCGCCCCATGTCGTTGTTGCCGACGGGGACCGGCTGGAAGGTCTGGTCGCCGCGAAGAAACGTGTTCGCCGACGCCGTACCGGTGCCGAGCCGGGCGGTCGGGACGGTGCCCGAGAGGTCCGTGGCCGAGCCGCTCGTGGCGATGGCGGCGAGGCCGGTGATCTTGCTGGTGGCGATGGAGGCCGAGGCGCTGATGTCGGCGTTGACGATGGTGCCGTCGGCGATCTTGTCCGACGTCACTGCCGAGTCGGCGATCTTGGCGGTGGTGACGCTGCCGTCGGTGGGCGTGCGGGTGTTGGTGACGCTCGGGTCGCTGGCGTCGAGCTTGGCCGACAGCGACGCCGACAGGCCGGTCACCTGCGACTGCGCCACGGTGACCGGGTCGGAGCCTGCCGAGCCGTGGCTCGAGGCGTGCGTCGACGGCGTGCGGGCGTCGGTGAGCCGGGTGTCGGAGCCGAGCACGACCTGCGTGGACGAGGCGTTGCCGGCGGCCGGTGCGTCCTTGGTGGCCGCAGTGCCGACGCCGTCGAGCTTGGTCTTGTCGGCGGCCGACATCGAGCCTGCGGCCGACGTGGTCGCCGCGGCGATGCTCACGACGGGCGTGGTGGTGCCGGTGGCGACGGCGATGGGCGCAGTGCCGGTGACGCTGGTGACGGTGCCCGACCCGGCGTTGGCGTCGACCCACTCGGTGTCGTAGTTGGTGCCCGACTTCTTGGCAAGCACCTGGCCGGTGGTGCCGCCGGTGACGACGCCCTGGCCGGCCGCTCCGGTGGCGCCAGTCGCTCCGGTCGCGCCGGTGGCTCCGGTAGCGCCGGTGGCGCCGGTCGGGCCCTGGGCGCCGGCCGCCCCTGCGGGGCCCTGGGCGCCGGCGGGGCCGACGGTGCCCGCACCTACCGTGACGACGGTGCCGTCGTCGACGGTGACGGTGATGGGCGCCGTGGTGACGGTCACGTCGATCGAGGCCACGTCAGCTCCTTGCGGTGTTCGGCAGGACGTTGAACGAACCGGCGAGGACGGTGCGCGTGGACGAACCGGTCGTCCACTGCAGCTCCCACCAGTAGCCGCCGGCGTCGAGCGCCATGACGGCCGTCGATGCGGTGACCGAGAGCGTGCCAGTGCCCGCGGCGGTGCCGACGGTCAGCGTGGCGACGAGCTCGGCGTCGCTCGCACGCTCCGAGCGCACCTGCGCCAGGAACGTGTAGCCGGTGAAACTGATGGCACTGCCACCCTGGGCGAAGCCGAACGAGCGGGCGAGCGAGTCGGAGCCCGTCACGGTCCAGTCGACGATGCCGGGGCCGTCGTTCATGGCGGTCATGCCGGCGCCCCGTTCGGGCCGATGTCCTCGACGATCAGGATGCCGGGGTTGGTCGAGTTGAAGTTGGTCGTGCAGGTGTTGGCGCTGATGCTTGCCCGGACCTGCCACGTCATGGACGAGCCGGTGCTCAACATGTAGTGCACGCCCTGGCCGGTGTAGTTCAGGTTGGCGTCCTGGGTCATGTACCACGCCTGCAGCTGCGTGCCGCTGCCGTCGGTGAGGCTGACCGCCTTGGACCTGACCACCGCCCAGGT
>CAJANQ010000542.1 GCA_903941145.1 uncultured Actinomycetes bacterium | reverse complement strand
GGTCGGCTACTTCGCCGGCCACACCCACCGGAACCGCGTGGTGCACCTGCCCGGTGCCGACGAGGTGCCGTTCGTCGACAACTCGTGCGTCAAGGACTTCCCCGGCAGCTGGTTCGAGTACCGGGTGTTCGAGGGCAACGTGCTGCAGGTGCACCGGCGCATCTCCACGCCCGCGGCCCTGGACTGGACCGAGCGGACACGCGGCATGTTCGGCGGCGCCTACCCCAAGTACGTGTTCGAGGACGGCGTCGCGGCCGCGAGCTTCGAGGTCTGGCGCGGGTGACCGACCCGCAGGGCCCGCTGGCCGACCTGTTGGTCGTCGACTGTGCGACTGTGCTGGCCGGTCCGGGCTGCGCCCGGCACCTGGCCGACTTCGGCGCCGACGTGGTCAAGGTCGAGCGGCCCGACGGCGGCGACTCGCTGCGCCGCCTGGGATTCATGGACCCCGACGGCTCCGACTCGCTGTGGTGGAAGATCGCGGCGCGCAACAAGCGCGTCGTGGCGCTCGACCTGAAGGACCCTGACGACCTGGCCACCATGCGGCGACTGCTGGCCGAGGCCGACGTGCTGGTCGAGAACTTCCGGCCCGGCACGCTTGAGCGGCTGGGACTGGACCCGGCCGACCTCATCGCCGCCAACCCGAAGCTGGTCGTCACCCGGGTCACCGGGTTCGGCCAGACCGGCCCCTACCGCGACCGACCCGGGTTCGCGACCCAGGCCGAGGCGCTCTCGGGGTTCGCCGCCATCAACGGCGAGGTGGACGGCCCGCCGCTCCTCCCGCCGATCGCGCTCACCGACGAGGTCACGGCCATCGCGGCGGCCTTCGCCACGATGGTGGCGGTGCACTCGGGCGTGGGCCAGGTGGTCGACGTCAACCTGATCGAGTCGATGCTCCAGCTCATGGGCCCGCTCGTCCCGCTCTACGGGATGACCGGCCAGACGGTCGAGCGGCTGGGTGGCGGGATCTTCTCGACCGTGCCCCGCAACACCTACCGGACCGCCGACGACCGCTGGGTGGCGGTGTCGACGAGCTCCGAGAGCGTCGCGGCCCGCGTCATGGACCTGGTCGGCCTGGGTGACGACGAGCGCATGGCGACGTTCGCCGGCCGCATGGCCCACCGCGACGAGGTCGACGCCCGTATGGCCGAGTGGATGGCGGCGCGTACCCAGGAGCAGGCGCTCACCGAGTTCGAGGCGGTCGACGCCGCGGCGGCGCCCGTCTACGACATGGCCGACATCTACGCGGACGAGCACTACCAGTCCCGTGACGCGATCGTGACGGTGGACGGGGTGCCGATGCCGAACGTGCTGGCCCGGCTGTCGGCGACGCCCGGTCAGGTGCGCTGGGCGGGCCGCGGTCCGGACGCCGACGGGGCGGAGATCCGGAAGGACTGAACTCTGGGTCGCGACCGCCTAGTCGGCGATCGCCACCTCGATGCGGTCCTGGCGCCACTCGCGGGCGGCGTCGAGTGCCCGGCTGGCCTGCCCGACGATCTCGTCGGTCGAGAACGCGTGGGCGGGGTAGCAGGCCACACCGGCCCACAGCGTGTGGTTGCCGTGGTTGGACACCAGGTTCCGGCGCACACGCTCGACGGTCCACACGGCGCCGTTCTCGGGCGTGTCCTCGAGGATGATGGCGAACGTGCCGTCGGCCATCCGGCAGGCGGTGTCCGCGTCACGGACGGTCGAGCTGACGGCCTCGGCCACCCGCTCTGGCGGTGCGGCGACGGCCGTGCCGGCGACCTGGCCCTCGGCCACGTCGATGAACGCCACGGCCACGGGCCGCAGGTGGCGGCGGGCCGACGCGATGCGGGCGTCGAGCGCCACGCGGAAGTACGACTCGGAGAACAGGCCGGTGTCCGGGTCGGTGAGGACCGCACCCTCACCCAGCGCGGCGGCGACCGGGTCGGCCTCGGCCTCGCCGACGGTGGCCTCGAGCTCCAGGATCCGCGACCGCTGCTCGTCGAGCACCTTGCGGGCGGTGGCCAGCTCGGCGGTGGCCTC
>CAJANQ010000541.1 GCA_903941145.1 uncultured Actinomycetes bacterium | reverse complement strand
TCACGTTGAGGCCGAAGATGTGGAACATCGGCAGGATGCCGAGCGCCACGTCGTCGGGGCCCTGGAGACCCTCGGCCGAGGCCAGGACCTGCCGGATGTTGGCGTAGAGGCTGGCGTGGCTGAGCACCGCGGCACGCGGCGCGCCGGCGGTGCCAGAGGTGAAGATCAGGACCGCAGGGTCGCCAGGGTCGCGGTCGACGATCGGGGTCGGCTCCGACTCGAGCAGGTCGTCGAGGTGGAGTCCGCCGTGGCCGTCCGGCTCGAACCCGGCGCCGATGACGAACTCGAGCGACGGCACGGTGTCGCGCTCGATGCAGTCGCAGGCCTCACGCGCCGTCGGACCCACCACCGCAGCACGGGCGCCGATCTGGCGGAGCTCGTGCTCGATCGCCGCCTGCGGGTTGGTCGGGTTCATCGGCACGGCCACCAGGCCAGCGCCCACCGCCGCCAGGTAGGACACGACGAAGTACCAGTTGTTGCCGGCCAGGATGGCGACGCGGTCGCCGGGCTCCAGGCCAAGGTTGGTGAACCCGCCCCGGAGCGCACCCACCTGCTGACGCAGGGTCGCGTAGTCCGTCGGCTGGCCACGGCTGATCAGCGCCGTGGCGTCGCCCGGATGGGGCTCGATGATGCTTGCGAGGTTCACCGGCGGAAACGCTAGCCGGACGGGGCCGCTGCTACTTCGCCAGCAGGACGAGCTGGGAGAACGCCGCGCCCACGATCACCAGGAGCAGCACCACCACCATCACCGTGGTCTTCCGCCTCATGACCTGTCCTCCGTCGGGCTGGTGCGGCCGAGCGAGACCTGGGTGGTCACGCCGGGCGCAGCGTCGTCGTCGACCGGGACCAGCGTGATCGCGTCACCCGCAGCGATCCGGAGCTGCTCGGCGGCCGGGAACCGGTTGGCGACCACCGACAGCATCCCGTAGGCGTCGAGCACGATCCCGACCTCGCCGGTGCCGAGCTGGTCGGCGCCGCCGACCCGGCCAACGCTGCCGGCGCGCCGCTCCTCGGTCCCGGTGAACAGCTCGAAGCGTTGGCCCAGTTCGAAGAGCTCGTCGGGGTCGACGTTGAGCTGCACGTTGCCGAACCGGTCGACCCAGAGCACCTCGCCCAGCACCTTGCCGTCCTCGAACCGCGTGAGCGGGAAGGTGGCGGGCATGAGGCCGGCCGGGTCGGCCTCCTCACCCAGCTCGTCGAGCGGCACGCCGGCGCACAGGTGCGCTGCGGCGGGAGCCAGCACGTCGCGGCCCTCGGACCGGGCGGCACTGGTCGGCAGGAAGTACTCCTCGTTGGTCAGGCGGACGGCACGGTCGGCACCGCCGACCATGGCCACGGCCGGTGCCAGCACCCCGTTGTCGGGGCCTACCAGGACCGAGGCGCCGCCCCCGACCTCGACCGCCACCGACGGGCGGGGCGAGGGGGTCACGGTGTCGACCGAGACCAGGACGACGCCTGAGCACAGGTACTGCGCGGCGCGGGCCAGGGTCAGTCCGCCACCGCGGACGTCGTGCGGGTCGATCTCGTGGGTGACGTCAATGACGTGCGTGCCGGGCGCCAGGTGGTGGACGACCGAGTGGACCAGCCCGACGAACTCGTCGGTGCGTCCGTGGTCGGACAGGAAGGAGATGGTGTCGTACCGCTCGGTCATGACAGGGCGAACGTACCGCGGGAGGTGGTGACGGCCGCCATCAGGCGCCGAGCTCGCGGGACCGGTCGGTGGCGGCCTGCACGGCCTGGGTGACGACCTGGCGCAGGCCCAGCTCCTCGAACTTCTCGATGGCGGCCTGCGTGGTGCCGTTGGGGGAGGTCACTGCGGCGCGGAGCTCCTCTGGCGTGCCCTGGCCGTCGGCCAGCAGCGCCGCGGCGCCGACGACGGTCTGCAGCGCGAGCTGGGCCGACAGCTCGGCGGGCAGGCCCGCTGCGGTCCCGGCGTCACGCAGCGCCTCGGCGAACAGAAACACGTAGGCCGGCCCCGAGCCCGACACGCCGGTGACGGCGTCGAGCTGGTCCTCGGGCACCTCGACCACCAGGCCCACGGCACCGAGCACCGTCCGGGCCCAGTCCAGGTCGTCCGCCGTGGCATGGGTGCCGGCAGCGACGGCCGACGCGCCCTGGCCGACGAGGGCCGGCGTGTTGGGCATGCAGCGCACGACCGGCAGGTCGGTGCCGGCCGCGGCCTCGAGCGTCGCAGTGGTCACACCCGCCGCGATGGACAGCACCCGCTGGGCGCCGGCGGCGACGACTGCGGTCACCGCGTCGGCGGCACCGGCCGGCTTGGTGGCGACGACGACGTCGGCGGCGGCGACTGGTGTCTCGGCCACCGTCACGCCCGGGAACAGGTCGGCCAGCTGCGTGCGACGGTCGGCCGACACCTCGACGACGACCACGTCGGCCGCCTCGACGACATCGGCGCCGAGCAGTCCCGACAGCAGGGCCTCGCCCATGCGGCCGCCACCGATGATCTCCAGGGGGAACATGGGCCAGAGCGTACCGGGGGGCCGGTGGTCGGCCGCTTCCCCAAGGACCGACCACCGGCAGGTCGAACGGTAGGGACGCCCGGCGACGCCGTCATCGGGGACCGCTCCCCGTCCGCGCAGAGTGCGACGTGGGTCGGTCGGCGCGGGTCAGTCGGTGAAGCGGGACGCGAAGCCGATCCGCATGGCGGGCCGGAACGACTGCTCGACGGCCTCGTAGAACGAACCGAGCAGCCAGTCGAGCTCGTCGTCGTCGACCCAGTCGAGCGGCACGGCGGCCTGCAGGTACACGGCGTCCTCGAGGCCGATCACGAACCCCATCCCTCGCAGCTTGGCGCTGCGCCGCATGAGGTACTCGTAGCACTGCGCCTGGTGCTCCTCGGGCGCGGGCATGAGGTAGGTCTCGACGATCAGCGAGCGCTGGCGGATGTGGAACCACACCGCCGAGACCGCCTTCTCCTCGCCCAGCAGCCGGGCCACCCAACGCTTCACGTCGGTCGACGTGTCGAGCTCGACCGAGTCCACGACCGGGTTCTCGGCGAGCTGCTCGGCGAGCCACGTACCGACCTTGGTCTCGACGGACTCTCGAAGCGCCGCGGACGGCGGGGTATGGCGGTTGGTCACCTGCACTCCAGGAGGGTTCGGACCTTGAGGTCGTCGTAGAGGCGGCGCAGGCGTCCGGCGGTCGTGGACCACGAGAACGTCTCGGCGCGGCGGGCCGCGTCGGCCCCCATCTGCGCAGCGAGCTCCGGCGACGCCAGCAGCAGGTCGATCCGTGCCGCAAACTCGACCGGGTCGCGGTCCTCGACCAGGAACCCGGTGCGGCCGTGCTCGACGAGCGACCGGAGACCACCGACGGCGGCGGCCACGACCGGGATGCCGCACGCAGCGGCCTCGAGCGCCACCAGGCCGAACGACTCGGACCGGCTCGGGACCAGCACCACGTCCGCGGCGCGGTACCACGACGACAGGTGGTGGTGCGGCTGCGGCGGACGGAAGTCCACACGGTCGGCGATGCCCAGCTCGGCGACGAGCTGCTGGATGCGGGCCAGCTCCGGCGGACCTTCGACCCCGCTGGCGCCGCCGACCACGACCAGCCGCAGGCCGGGGGTGGTCGACTCGGCCACGGCGCGCACGGCCACTTCGAGGCCCTTGAGCGGCTGGATCCGGCCGACGAAGAGCGCGGTCGGGGCCTCGTCCAGCCCCAGCCCCTTGCGGGCACCCCGCTGGGAGCCCGGTGAGAAGAACGCGTGGTCGACGCCGGGCGGGACGAGCTCGATGCGCTCCGGCGGGGCGGCGTAGTGGGCGACGAGCTGCTCGGCCTCGACCGGGTTGGACGCGCAGATGGCGTCGCAGCAGCCAATGACGTCGGCCTCGGCCACGGCGCGGGCCAGGGGCTCGGCGTCGCCGGCCTCGGCCTTCACGCGGGCCAGGGTGTGGAAGGTCGCCACGAGGGGCAGGTCGAGCTGGTGCTTGAGCCGGTGGGCGGCCACCGCACTCAGCCAGTAGTTGGCGTGAAGGACGTCGGCGGGACGCTCGGCCAGGTAGGCGGCGACGCCGTCGGCGAACTCGTCGACGATCGACGGCAGGTCCTCCTTGGGCAGGTCGACCGGGCCGGCCGGCACGTGGATGACCTCGAGACCCGGCTCCACGTGGACCCGCTCGGGCAGGTCGTCGGCGTAGCGGCGCACGAACACCCGCACGTCGACGCCGGCCTGGGCCAGGGACGCGGCGAGCTCACGCACGTACACGTTCATGCCACCGGCGTCGCCGCTGCCCGGCTGGGTCAACGGAGAGGTGTGGAGGGAGAGGACGGCGACGTCGGCCACGGCTTCGTCAATCCCAAGGTGCCGGGGAAGATTCCCGGTCAGCCCTCGACGGGGTCGGTGGCGTCGGTCACGCCGCCGGGCATGGTCGCGGCCAGCTCGGCCTCGATCGCAGCGTTCTCGCGGCGGAACGACTCGTAGATCCGCACGATCGTCTTCTTCTGCTCCTCGTTGAGGGCAGGGTCGCGGCGGACCTCGGCGACGACGTCGACGGTGCCGTCGGGCTCGTCGAGGATCCCGGCCCGCACGTAGAGGGTCTCGGAGCTGATCTCGAGCGCCCGGGCGATCTGCTGGAGGATCTCGGCCGACGGGTGGCGCAGGCCTCGCTCGATCTGCGAGAGGTAGGGGTTGGAGACGTCGGCGAGCTCGGAGAGCTTGCGGAGCGACAGCTGGGCGACCGAGCGCTGTTCACGGATGAACTGGCCCAAGTCCTGCCACCGGCGGTCGATGTCGTCCTTCATACGCCGTGCAAACTACCGCGAGCAGGTCCCAGCACCCCAAGGGGCCGGTGGGGCTGGAGCGTCAGGAAGGGCTCAGGCGAGTAGGTCGTCGACCGTCGCGCCGCTGCGGTAGCGGCCGACGAGCTCGTCCTGGACCCGGTCGATCCGGCGGTGGATCTCGCGGCGGGCCTCGGACAGCTCGCGCTCGATCTCGCCGATCTTGCCGGCGGCCTCGGAAAGCTCCGCGT
>CAJANQ010000540.1 GCA_903941145.1 uncultured Actinomycetes bacterium | reverse complement strand
TCGCCCAACCGGTGGCCACGCTCGAGCAGGAGCACGAGCTCCTCGAACAGCCGGCCCACCCGAGGGGCGTCCGCGCCGACGGCCGTGACCTCGTTGCCGCGCACCGAGATGGCGGTGTTCGGGAACGCCGTCTCGATCTGGTCGAGCACCTCGTCACGGGGGCCGAGCAGGTCGGCCATGAGGTGGTTGCCGGGGACCCGGACGAGCGTGCGCGGCTCGGCCACGGCGCCAGACGGTTCGGCAGGGGTCGGGCCGGAGGCAAGTTCCTCCGTGACGGACGGGTCCATGACGGGCAGAGTGTACCGGTGACTGGGATTCCGCCGAATGGCGGCCACGACGCGGCGTCGCCGGACGACGAGCTGGCGACCGCACGGGTCGACGAGGCGGCCGCCCAGCGTCGGCAGGCCCGGTGGTCGACCGAGCGTCGGGCCAGCGAACGGACCCTGGTCGACGTGCTCTCTTCGTCGACAGGTGCCGTGGTCGTGGTCGGCACCGCCGACGGGGCCGAGCACCGCGGACAGGTCGGTACGACCGGCGCCGACGCCGTGGAGCTCACGACCGGACCCGCGCAACTGGTGCTGCCGCTCGCCCACGTGGTGACGGTGCGGACGACCGGACCGGTGGGACGGCTGGCGCCGAGGGGCGACTGGACGCTGGTCGAGGCGCTCACCGACCTGGTGGGCACGGGCCGCACCGTGCGGGTCGGCGTGGTCGGCTCGCACACGGTCGTGGGCGAGGTCGAGTCGGTCGGGCAGCTGCTGACCGTGCGCACGCCACACGGCACGGCGCACGTAGCGCTCGACGCCGTCGCCTCGGTCGCGGGTTAGTCCCTGCTCAGTCGGCGAGCTCTTCGGCGCGAGGGGGCGCCGAGTCGAGCGTGCCCGGTTCGATCCGGCACGACTCGATGAACGTGTCGACCTCGGCCTGCTTCAGACGGATGACGCGGCCGAACCGGTAGGCCGGCAGGTTCCCGTCGTCGATGAAACGGTAGAGGGTCCGGACGGTGATGCCCAGACGCTTGGACGCCTCGGCCGAGTTCATCCAGACGATGTCCTCGGGGTTCACCTGGTTCTCGCTGCTCACGGGGACCACCGTACCGGCAGGTTCAGACAGCCGCGTCATCTCGTGACGTTTCGCGACGACGCCAGTTGCCCCTCGAGCACAACGGGGACAGGTCCCCGGGCCCATGGCACAGATATGTCGTCCTACCTATTGCGTCATTTCATGTTGTTCTATTGACTTCAGGTCCATGACATTCAGATCACGTCCGACCAAGGTCTTCAGCCGGCTCCCGTCGCTCCGGGCTGCGGTCGGCGCCGGTCTCGTCCTCGCCGCTGCTGCAGGGGTGCTCTCTGCCCACGCCAACGCGACCCGGCCCCCGAGCACCCGCTACACCGTGGCCCGGACCGACCTCCCCGCAGGGCACAAGATCGCGTCGGGCGACCTCGGCGTCGTAGCCGTCGACCTGCCGAGGGGTGCCCGGTCTGTTCCCGCGGCCTCGGCCGAGCAGCTGGTCGGCCGCACCACCGCAGTCCCGCTGCGCCGCTTCGACCTTCTCCGGCCGGCCGACCTGGCGCCAAAGGACGGCAGCGGCGGGCCCGGTGTCGTCGTTCCCCTCGACGTCGAGACGGCACGCGCTCCAGGGACCGCACTCCGACCAGGGTCCGTCGTGACCGTCCTGGCCACCGACCCGGACAGCACCGGCACCGTCACCGTCGCACCGGCAGCCACCGTCGTCGCGGTCGACGCGACCGACGAGTCGCTCGGCACCTCGACGACACGGCACGTCCGGCTCCGGGTGGCCACACCAGCGGCAGCAGCTGGGCTGGTCGACGCCGCAGTGCGCTCGACCATCACGCTCACGGTGCCGTCCGCCATCAGCGACGGGAGCCAGGGGTGAGCGCCCGGTTCGTCGTCGTGACACTCGCTCCGCCTCGCCGCCGCTGGGTCCGGGACCTGTCCCGGTGGGCCACCACGGGCGACCTCCCTGCCGACGTCGTCACCTGTCTGGCCGGCGACGAGCTCAGGGCGCTCCTTGGCACCGGACGGCCGCTGTCGCTCGTGCTGGTGGACGCCGGCACGACCGCCCTCGACCGCGACCTAGTCGCCCAGGTGCGCGGCGCAGGGTGTTCGACGGTGGTGGTCGACGACGGTCGCCGCCAACGGGACTGGGAGGCCATCGGCTGTGCCGAACTGGCCCCCGAGCCACACGGACCCGACGCCGTTGCCGACCTGCTGAGCCGTCACGGTCGTCCCGTCGACGGCGAAGGACGGCGGCCCGCCCGGGCGACGGGGCTCGGCCGCGGCGCCGCACCGCCGGCGACCGTGGTCGCAGTGACCGGGGCCGGCGGGGCTGGCGCCTCGACGATCGCTGCAGCGCTCGCGCAGTCGTTGGGCGGCATGTCCGGTCGCCGGGTCCAGACCGCGCTGGTCGACGGTTCACGCCGCGCCACCCAGACGGTGCTCCACGCGCCCGACGACGTCGTGCCAGGTCTCACCGAACTGGTGGACGCCCACCGCAACGACGCACCCGATCCCGAGGTGGTGCGGACGTTCCTGCGACCGGTCCCGGACCGCGGCTACGACCTGCTGGTCGGGCTCCGCCGCACGCGGGACTGGGCCGGGCTCCGGCCGCTGGCGCTCGCCGCAGCCCTCGACGGTCTCGCCCGCACCTACCGGACGGTCGTCGTCGACCACGACCCCGACCTCGACGGGATGGCAGCGACCGGTTCCGTCGAGGTCGAGGAACGGCACACGCTCAGCCGATGGGCCGTCGACCGTGCCGACCTGGTCCTCGTCGTCGGCCGGCCTGACCTTGCCGGGCTGCATGCCGTGGCGTCGGCCCGGGCCGACCAGGTCGACCAGGGGGTGTCGCTCGACCGGGTGCTCGTCGTGCTCAACGGTGTCCGCACCGCCCGGCTGCGTCAGGTCGGCGACGTGGACCTCCGCCGGGCCGCGGGAGGGCCGTTCGTGGCCGTGCCACCGGTCCGTGGCCTGGAACAGGCACACAGGAACGTCGCGCCGCTCCCTCGCACGCTCGTGCGAACCGTCGGCTCGGCCGCGGCGCACGCGCTTCGCCACGTCGGGCCCGCTGGAGCGTCTGACGGGAGCACGTTGGTCGTGCCCGGAGAGCTCGGCACGCACCTGGACCAGTTTGGCGGGGCGGCATGAGCAGGTCGCCGCTCGAAGAAGTGGAGCGCACCGTCCAGGAACGCTCGACCGCCGAGGCGCTCGACGTCGACACTGAGCACGGCCGGGCCCGGCTCCGTCAGCTGGTCGACGAGGCCGTCGCCGAGTGGGACGAGGACCACCGGCGCGGCCGCCGGCCGCGGCCGCTCTCGGACCCGTCCAGCGTGGCCCGCCGGGCCTACCTCAACCTGGCTGAGTACGGCCCGCTCACGGAGCTGCTCAGGGACCCGGACGTCTGGGAGATCATGGTGAACGCCCCCGATGCCGTGTTCGTCCGACGGCACTCCGGTGGCAGCAGGGTCCACCACGAGGCCTTCCACGACGACGCCCACGTGGCGCGCACCCTCACCCGGATGCTCGACGACTCGGGCAGCGCACACCGGACCCTGGACCCGACCACCGGCCTCCAGGACGCCCAGCTCGACGACGGCTCACGGCTGCACATCGTCCACGGCGACCTCAGTCGGGGCGGCCACCTCATGGTGAACATCAGGAAGTTCACCGGCGTGGCGTTCACACGGCTCGACGAGCTCGTCGCCCGGGGCACGCTCGACGCTGGAGCGGCCCGCTTCCTGTCCGCCGCAGTCCGGGCCCGGGCCTCGGTGGTCGTGGCCGGTGCACCGGGATCCGGCAAGACCACGCTGATGTCCTGCTGCGCAGCAGAGCTCGACCCCGGGCTGCGGGTCGTCGTGGCCGAAGAGGTGTTCGAGGCCGACGTGCCGCTCGCCGACGTGGCCTCCATGCAGACGCGGCCGGCACGGGTCGACCGGCCCGAGGTCGACCTCCGGCGGCTCGTCGCCGGGTTCCTCCGGATGGCACCCGACGTGGCCGTCGTCGGCGAGGTGCGGGACCGGGAGGCGCTCCCTCTGCTCCTGACGCTGTCCTCCGGCGTCACCGGCTACACCACGGTGCACGCTGGGTCGGCACGACAGGCGCTCACCCGGCTCCGGTTCGTGGCCCAGCTGTCGGAGGCGGCGCGTTCGCTCCCGCTCGCAGCGCTCAACTCGCTCGTCACCGAGAGCATCGACCTGGTGATCCACAGCGAGCGCGGTCCCGACGGGCCACGAGTCACCGAGATCCTGGCGGTCGAGGATCTCGCGGGCGGACCGGACTCCGTCCAGTTCACGACCACCGAGGTGTTCACCCGCTCGGGTCCGGACGCGCCGCTCCGGTGGACGGGGCTGGTCCCGATCCGCCTCGGGGACCGCATGGCCCGACGGGGGCACGACCTGCGGCAGCTGCTCGCCGACACGCAGGGGCTGGCCGCATGAACGGCTTCCTCTTCGCCGCCCTCGCCGCAGCAGGGGTCCATCTGCTGGTCAGTCCCGCGCCACGGCGACGCATCGGCGCCCGACAGGCCCTCCTCGCCTCCCGGCCGTGGCAGGCCCCAACGCTGACAGCGGTCCTCGCGCTCGTCGCCGGGGCAGCGGTACTCGGACCTTCGCTGGCGACCCCGGTGATCGCCGCCGTAGCAGCGTGGGCGCCGGTTGCGCTGCGGAAGGCCGCTGCCGACCGACGTCGCACCGCGGGACAGGCTGCGTGGCCACAGATGATCGAGGAGCTGCGCATCCTCACCGGCTCCGTCGGCCGGTCCGTGCCGCAGGCCCTCTTCGAGGTCGGTCAACGGGCCCCGGAGGTACTCCGGCCATCATTCGCCACGGCGCAGCGGGAGTGGTCGCTCACCGGCGACTTCCCCAGCGTGGTCAAGATCCTGAAGCAGGAGCTGGCCGAACCCACAGCCGACGCCACGCTCGAGACCCTGCTGGTCGCGCACGAGGTCGGTGGCG
>CAJANQ010000539.1 GCA_903941145.1 uncultured Actinomycetes bacterium | reverse complement strand
CTGGCCGGTGCCGGCGTTGTCCAGGGCGATGAGCAGGCCCGCAGCGACAGCCCCCAGCAGGAGCAGCAGCGAGAGCAGCGAGCCGACCACGGCGGCGTCGAGCTTGACCGGGCCGCGGCGGAGCGTGTCGGCAAGGCCACCAAGGAGTCCCAGCACCGGCAGGCCGACCAGCAGGGCCACAACCGTCCAGACGGCGGTGCGCACTGCGGTCGGCGACTGGACCCAGGCGCCGAACGAGAGGACGGCGAAGGCGCCGATGAAGGACTGGAACACGAAGTAGTTCGCCAGGCGACGGTTGGCGGCCCGGGCGACGACGTCCCCGGCGATGCCCAGGACCGGGATGGCGATCATGTACACCGACGGCGCCCGCAGCATCCAGGCAATCCCGTTGGAGAAGTTGGTGGCCAGCGCCTCTGCGCCCGACTGGGAGATCTGCCCGACGATGACGTGGGCGAAGGCCGAGCCGAACGAGATGATCCAGACGGCGCCGCCGACGAGCATCGACCAGGAGAACAGCGGCACCCGGGCGAGCCCCATGCCGAACGGACGGTGCGCCACGACGGTGGTCATGACGGCCACGGTGCCCAGTCCCAGGGCCAGGAGCAGCACGCCGAGGCTCACGTTGCCCAGGCGGGACGCCTCGTCGTTGCCGCCGCCGATGCCGCCGTTGAGCGCAGCACTGGTGATGAACACGGCCGAGCCGAGCACCCAGGTCCACAGCGACAGGGTCACTGCACGGGGGAAGGCGATGGCGGGCGAACCGACCTGCATCGGCACGACGTAGATGGCCAGGCCAAGGATCAGCGGCACGACACCGAGGAGGACCAGGCCGACCTGCGAGCTCAGGTTGGAGAGCGTGCCGAACCCGCCGAGGACTCCGTTGTCCGTCAGCACGTCGATGCCGACGAGCGCCCGGACGATGAAGGAGATCACCAGGAAGAGCAGTGAGAACCCGATGAAGACCACACCGGTCGTCCGGTGGTCACCGGAACCGACGAGGATCTCGAGCCCACCCGGGCCGGCCTGCTCGGAAGCTGTCGCTGCCGTCGCACCCGTCTCGGGTCTCGTCTCGGTCATTGCCATGTGCGTGGTGCCCTCGTGTATGGCGCCCGGGGGGCGGGTCCTGGATCGAGCTGTCGGTGAACCCCCGCGAAGGGGCTCGAGGACCCGGCACGCAGCCGGGTCTGGCGCGGTGACACTACCCCGTCGCAGTTCCACCTTGGAAAACCATCAGGAAGAGCGATCGACGACTGCGTCGCGCCGTGGCCCGGGCCTGACTGGACGCCGCTCATGACAGGGCGTTCCGGATGAGCACGTCGGCCGCCATGATCCCGAACAGCAGGGTCAGGTAGGTGATCGAGAAGGTGAACAGGCGGATGGCCTTGGCGGGGGCCTCGGTGCGCCGGACGTCCCAGCAGAACCAGAGGAACAGGACGCCGAGCACCACGGCCGAGACCCAGTAGAGGGCACCAAGCTCTGCGGCCCACCCGTAGACCAGGGTCAGCAGCACCATGACCACGGAGTAGACGAGCATCTTCATGGTCGTCGTTCGGTGGTCGGCGACCGCCGGGAGCATGGGCACGCCGGCCTTCCCGTAGTCGTCCTTGTACTTGATGGCCAGGGCCCAGAAGTGGGGCGGGGTCCAGAAGAAGACGACGCCGAACAGCACGACCGCAGCGAGCGACACCGTGTTGGTCACCGAGGACCACCCGATCAGCACCGGGGCGGCACCGGCCGCTCCGCCGATCACGATGTTCTGGGTCGAGGTCCGCTTGAGCCAGAGCGTGTACACGAACACGTAGAAGCAGCAGGCGCCCAGCGCCAGCACTGCCGACAGCAGGTTCACGAACACGGCCAGCCAGACGAACGCCAGGACCTCGATCCCGATGGCGAAGGTCAGGGCAGCACGAGGCGTGATGGCGCCGGTCACCAGCGGCCGGTTCTTGGTCCGCTCCATGAGTGCGTCGATGTCGCGGTCGACCACCATGTTGATGGCATTGGCACCGCCGGCCGAGAGCGTGCCGCCGACCACCGTGGCGACCATGAGCCAGAGCGACGGCATGCCCTTGCCGAACGCGTTGTAGTTGGCGACGACCATGACCGGCACCGTCGTGACCAGCAGCAGCTCCACGACGCGCAGTTTCATGAGCGCGACGTAGGCCGCGACCTTGGCCGACGGGGAGAGCGGGGGGACGATCGCCGGGGACGCCATCAGGAGCCCAAAGGTACGCTCCGCCGAGCAGGCCCTGCCAACGGCGGTCCAGGGACGGGGACGCCTGTCCGGTGACGGCGGTCGTGACCTAGCCTCCCCCTCGTGTCCCCCCGCACCTACCGCCGAGTCGTCGCCGTCGCACTCGCGCTCCTCTGCATCATCGTGGTGAGCGGCGCCGCCGTCCGGCTGACCGGGTCGGGCCTGGGTTGTGAGGACTGGCCCAACTGCACGTCGGGCGACTTCATCAAGATCTCCAACCCCAACCAGGCGATCGAACAGATCAACCGGCTGTTCACCGGACTCGTGTCGGTCGGCGTGATCGCGGCGGTGCTCGGGGCACTGCGCCGGAAGCCCTACCGCCGCGACCTGGTGTGGTGGGCGGTCGGGCTCGTGCTCGGGGTCCTCGGCCAGATCGTCCTGGGCGGGATCACCGTCCTTGTCGACCTGCACCCCGCGGCGGTCGCCGGCCACTTCGTCCTGTCGATGGTCCTGGTCACGGACGCCGTCGTGCTGCTCCGCCGGTCCGGCCAGGAGGAGGGTCCGCGCCGCCCGCTGGTGGGCAGCACGGACCTGACCCTGTCGCGCGTGGCGTGCGCGCTCATCGCGCTCGGCATGGTGACCGGGCCGGTCGTCACCGGGGCCGGGCCCCACGCCGGCGACGTGAAGGCTCCTCGGTTCGACGCGGCAATCCCTGACGTCGTCCGCATCCACTCGATCAACATGTGGTGCTTCCTGGCCGTGCTCGTGGTCCTGCTCGTGCGGCTCGCCCGCTCCGGCGCCCCGGCCGATGTGCTGCGCAACGGCCAGGTACTGGTGGGCGTGCTGCTGGTCCAGGGCGGCATCGGGTACGCGCAGTACGAGCTCGGCATCCCGGCCTGGCTGGTGCTGCTGCACATCGTCGGCGCCACGGCGATCGTCTCGCTGACGGTGTGGTTCCACCTGTGCCTGTCGGACGTGGTGCCCGGTGCAGCCGGCCGGCCCGACCCTGTGCAGGACACGGGGGGCGACGCCGTCACTGCGACGACCTAGGGTTTTCCGCCGTGACCGCACCCATGGAAGTCCGCGAGCCGGAGACCGGCATCGAGAGCGACCTGGACCGCCCGTGGGTCGTCATCGTCTGGAACGACCCGATCAACCTCATGAGCTACGTCACGCTCGTGCTGCAGCAGCTGTTCGGCTACTCCAAGGAGAAGGCCACCCAGCTCATGATGCAGGTCCACCAGGAGGGCAGGGCGGTCGTCTCGGGCGGCACGCGCAGCGAGGCCGAGCGTGACGTGTTCCGCCTCCACGAGCACGGCCTGTGGGCCACCATGCAGCAGGACTGACTAGGACCCGTGGCGTTCCGCTCCCCCATCCGACGTCGCCGAGACGGCAGCTACACCGTCGACCTGGGCCCCAACGAGCGCGAGCTCCTGGTGTCCATGTGCGACCAGATGCGCGACCTGCTCACCAGCGGCGACCCCTCGCTGGTCCGGCTGTTCCCCACGCCCTACGGCGACGACACCGAGCGCAACGAGGGGTACGCCGCGCTGGTCGTGCCCGAGCTCACCGAGCGCCGGCTCGCGGCGCTCGAGACCGTCCGGTCCACCGCCCAGGCCACCCAGCTGACCGCCGAGGAGCTCTCGGCGTGGATGCGGTCGGTCAACGACGTACGGCTCGTGCTCGGCACCATCCTCGACGTCGACGAGTCGGGCACCACGCCCAGCGGCGACCAGGACGACGCCGACCGCTACGCCACCTACGAGTACCTCGGGATGCTGCTCGAGCTCATCGTGAGGGCCATGGCAAAGTGAGCATGACCGAACGGTTCCAACTTCGGCCCGTCCGGAGTAGGAGCCGTCAGGACCCCGCTGCTATGGTGCGCTCCGCCCCCAGCGGGGATGGGAGCCCCCATCGTCCAGCGGCCTAGGACGCTGCCCTTTCAAGGCGGTAACACGGGTTCGAATCCCGTTGGGGGTGCAGAGCTAGTGGGCTCCACTGGCAACAATTGAATGCGAAGTTCGAGGTCCCGTGGTGCAGTTTGGAGTGCACGCCGGCCTGTCAAGCCGGAGGTCGCGGGTTCAAATCCCGTCGGGACCGCCACTTCGGACTTCTGCCCGCTCCGGCGGGCAGTCGTGCGAATACCCGGTCGGGTAGCTCAGTTGGCAGAGCGACCGCCTGAAAAGCGGTAGGTCACCGGATCGACGCCGGTCCCGACCACTAGGTGCTGGGGTGCACACCCTGGCCAATCGAGGGGGACGTGACCGAGGCCGACGAGTCGGCGGGCGGCGGCGTAACTGCGCCGACCCGGTTCGTGAGCACCGCTCCGAAACTCGGGTTCGCCGCGCCGCTCGACGGCCTCCGGGCCGTGGCCATCGTCCTGGTCCTGCTGGCCCACGGCAGCTACGTGGGCTTCGCCTCGTTCGTGGGCGGTGTCGACGTCTTCTTCGTCGTCAGCGGCTTCCTCATCACGACGCTGCTGCTCGACGAGGACCGCGAGTTTGGCAAGGTCAGCCTGAAGGACTTCTACGTCCGGCGAGCCCTACGCCTGCTCCCGCTCCTGTTCCTGGTGCTCGCTGCGACGCTTGGCGGAGCCGTGGTCCTGCACCTCGCCGACGTCGGCGACCCCGAGTTCCTCAGCACCACGTGGTCCGACGTCTGGCCGGGCGCGCTGTACCTCTCGCACGTCGTGCACCCGGTCCACCAAGAGGTCGTCGCGGGCGGCGCGCCGCTCGAACGCCCGCTGATCCAGCTCTGGTCCCTGTCGGTGGAGGAGCACTTCTACCTGTTCGGGGTCCTGGGCATTCTGGTCTTCGTCGCCCGGAAGTGGATGAGGACGCTCGCGGTGCTGCTGATCGGCGCATGGCTCTTCATCGGCACCGCACGGGCCCTCGGCCACGTCGGTCCGGTCCTGGCGTGGTGGCAGCGCCCCGACTCGATCTTCCTCGGAGTGCTGCTCGCAGTAGGCAACGCCCACCTGTCCCCGGACCTGTTCACCGACACGGTCCGGAAGTGGCTGGGCCGAGCGGCCGCGGTCGCTGCGGTGGTCGGTGGCTGGGTGCTCTTTGTCGGCACCGTGTTCGCCAAGCCGCTCGGGGTGCACCTGCCGTTCTCGCCAGAGCCGGGCGGCAACCTCCGTGACTCGCTCTACTGGGGGCGCATCGGGTTCAGCCTGGTCGCGCTCTGCAGCGCCGTGGTGGTCATCGCCGTCGTCCGGATCCCCGACTCGCGGCTCGCCCGGTCGTTGTCAGTGGCGCCGCTCCGAGCTGTCGGCCGACGGTCCTACGCGATCTACCTGATCCACGTGCCGCTGTTCCTGCTCATGAGGGAAGCGCTCGGCAACAAGTTCGGCGACGGGGTCGTCCTGCTGCTCTACCTGCCGGCGCTGGTCATCAGCGTGGAGCTCGCCCACCGTCTGGTGGAGCGACCGATGGGTCGCCTCCGGCACCGCTACGCACCGGCAGGTTCACCCGCGGCCGTGACCTGAGGCAGCGGCTCAGGCCGGACAGGTCTTCGAGCCCACCAGGTTCACCAGCGGGTTGAGGTCCGAGTCCTTGCAGACCCTGTCGATCGGCAGGACCCGCCAGCCGTTCCGCTCGATCGCGGCGTCGACCTTGGCGTTGGGCTGCAGGTAGATAGCCACCATCACCTGGTTCTCGACCAACGGGATCTCGACGACCTTCGCGTCCTTCGGAAGGGTCTTCAGGTCGGGCGCCACCCACATCTCGACCAGCTCGGACAGCCGGTACGACTGGCGGTCCGGGTCGGGCTGCTTGAGCAGCGGCAGGCCGAGCACCAGGTTCACGTCGCGGTCCACCAGCTGCTGCGGCGTCGCCAGGCGCACGTGGCCCGGGTAGTACAGGCCGATCGGCTCGCCCTCGCGGGCGATCCCCGGGTCGGTCAGTCCCAGCATGTCGATGGTCGGGAGGTCGGCGAAGTACGGCAGGACACCCAGCGGCTCGACCGCAAGCACCGGCTGGCCCTCCTTGCCCGGCCCGCCGTCGAGCTCCCGGTAGAGCAGCTCGCCCATGCCCTTCCACGTGGTCTTGGACTCGTTGGGCCAGTGGCTCAGCTCACGGAACGTCAGCACCGGGAACGGCACGACGGTCGGGGCGACCCGGTGCACGCCGGAGAACACCAGCAGCACGGCGATCATCAGGACCTGGGCGCGCACGCTGCGGAACCGGTTCAGCAGGTACGCCGCCACGAACGCCAGTACCGGGATCACCACGACCATGAACCGGTACTCCATGAAGTCGCCCCCCACCACGCACACGTAGAGGAACCACACGGGCAGGACCACCAGCACCTGGCGGATGCCGGGCACGGCGAACAGGTCCTTGCGCATCCGCACGAACCGCGGGATGAAGAGGAACGCGGCGTAGCTGGCGAAGAAGCACAGCAGGTAGAAGATGCCGTAGAGCACCGGCACGACCGGGTTGCCCGCCGACTTCGCGTAGAAGGTGTTGGGCAGCAGGTTGCCGTAGAAGTCCATCTTCCACACGAGCCACGGGACGACGACCGCTGCGAACGGCACACCGATCTGCACCAGCGAGCTCAGCAGCACCCGGACCTGCACGGGCCGCTCGCGTTCCCGGCGCCACTGCACGAACAGGTGGACCAGGATCCATGTCCCGAGGAGGACGGTCGAGTCGAGACGGGTGAGCACGGCCAGACCTGCGCAGAGGCCGGCCAGAGCCCGGCGCCACGACCGCTGCTCGGCGGTGAACGATCCGACCGGCAACAGCAGCGCGCCGACCGAGACGACCAGGAAGGTCTGGAGCATCGTCTCGAGCCCGCCCGTGGCGTAGGCCAGGAAGCTCATGTTGGCGAGCATGACGACGGCCACCAGGTAGCCCATCGCCCGCGAGTCGAACACCCTGGCGGCGAACCGCAGGACCACCAGGACCGTGCCCACCATGAGCGCGATCCCGACCAGCTGCGAGAACACCGGCGACGACCAGCCGAACTTCTCGGGCACGGCCATGAGCCAGGTCCACAGGAAGTTCGTGTAGCCCTCGACCTTCTCGCCCACGTTGAAGACCAGGCCGTTGCCCCGCGCCAGGTTGCGGGAGTAGCGGAAGGTGATGAACGCGTCGTCCTGGGCGAACCGGACGATCCACGCGGCGACCGCAGCGACGACGCACAGGCCGGCCTCGGCGAGCGCCCACCGGCCCTCGAACCACCTGTCGAGCAGCGCCGTGATCGTGCGCTCGGGGGCGGCGTCCGGCGACGGTGCGCCGTCGAGCTCCTCGACCTGGTTGTCCCCCG
>CAJANQ010000538.1 GCA_903941145.1 uncultured Actinomycetes bacterium | reverse complement strand
GTGAGCGTCAGGGTGGGGTCGGCCGTGGGCACGTCGAGAGAGTAGCAACGCTCAGTAATTGACATACCGTCTAATATTGGAAACGCTGCCAAGAGTCGTGGCAGCAGGTTGCTGTTGTCGATGGAGCCTGGAGGGCTGGTTGTGCGTGCGGTGCGGGTAGTTGGTGTCGTCGGAGTGCTGGTCGGGGCGCTGGGCCTGAGCGCCTGTGGCAATGAGTCGTCGTCGACGACCACGACGGTTGCCCCGGCGAGCACAGGTGCTCCCGCAGACTCCGGATGGGGCAGCGACGGGACGCCGACCTTCCTGAAGACTGCACCGACCGGCACCTCGGTGAGAACAGCCGCAAGGAACACCCTTTACGCCTGTGTCGACGTCAAGGTGCCGCACACCCCCATCACGATCGCAATTGGTCAGACCGTTGCGAGGAAGCTCACTCTGGCAACGACCCCGTGGGTCCAGGACGGCAAGGTGGACGTCTCGAAGATCGACACGGTGCCCGGCAGCGTCTCGATGGAGAGCGTCTTCGAGGTCACTGAGACCGAGACGACCCGTCGCCTGAAGGGCAACGGCATTCCGAACCATCCGATCGGCGAGTTCCCGATCCCCCGGACGTCGCCCGCGTACAAGTACTACGAGGCGCTGCCGGCCGAGGGTTACCCCAACGCGGCGGAGATTCCCGTCAAGCCCTACGACCTCGACGTCACCTTGCCGCTCAACCCCAAGCTGTCCGACACACCGACCTGCATCAAGGAGCTGATGACCGGCGTCTCCCTCACCGGTGCGGCGTGGCACCTGGAGATAGCGCCCGACTCGAAGCTGAACGTGTACGACCCCAACGCGGCGCTGCCCTCAGACCGCTGCTTCGGCCACCCGTACGCGACGGAGTACCACTACCACGGGTACTCGTGGAAGTGCATGGAGCAGGGCAAGCCCGGCGAGCAGTCGCCGCTGCTCGGGTACGCCTTGGACGGTTTCGGCATCTACGGGCCGCTTGGTGCGGACGGCAAGCCGATCACGAATGCCCAGCTCGACGAGTGCCATGGCATGACGAGCGAGGTCATGTTCAACGGCAAGAAGCAGAACATCTACCACTACGTGCTCAACAACGAGTACCCGTACTCGGTCGGCTGCTTCCGCGGAACGGTCCAGGCGTCGATGGAGGAAATGGACGGGATGTAGGGCGACATGGGGACCGATCCCCATGTTTGCAAAATCAACGATAGGTTGGGCCGCTGACGAGAAGTGACGCGTGGAGGAACGCGAATGCCCGACCACCCGGGGGCATCGGTCCACGTGCGCACGCAACACGGCGGGTCGACATCAGAGCGACCTGGCACGTCGAGGAACGGCCGCGACCGTTTACTGGGTACCGGCCAACGGGTGCTGGCCGTCGGGATCGCCGTGCTGATGTCCCTGACGTTCCTCCAGGCGTCGGCAACCTCCAGGGTGGCGCAGGATGCGGTGCGGGCCACCACGGGCGCCCAGACCACGACCGCACTGATCGCGTTCACGCAGCGCGAGAGCCTTGCCACGATCGTGGCGGTGAACCGGTGGCTCGACGGGTCGGCCTCGCGGCGCGACCTCCAGATCGCCCGGGCGCTCCTTGCCCGTCGGCTCGAGACCGCTGACGACGCCGGGCAGACCGCGGCCGATCTGGCAGGCCCGGAGTACCGGGCAGCACTCGAAGCCTTGGACGCGGCATGGTCCACGGCGGCGCCCGGACCGCTGGCGTCGACGGCGCGCCCCGCAGCGGCGTCAGTGGTCGGACCTGCGCTGATCGACTTCACCGAGCAGTCCAAGCACCTGACGGACCGGTACCAGCGGTACGCCGACGACGTGCTGGCGGCGACCTCCGAGGCAGTGCGCGGCCAGAACCAGCGACAGCTCTTCCTGCTGCTGCTGACACTCGGAGCGGGAGTGGTGCTGCTCGCGTGGCTCGCCCGCGACGTCCGTCGGAAG
>CAJANQ010000537.1 GCA_903941145.1 uncultured Actinomycetes bacterium | reverse complement strand
CTGCCGGGCGACAACACTGAGATGTCGGTGGAGCTGATCGCTCCGATCGCCATGGACGAGGGTCTGCGGTTCGCCATCCGTGAGGGTGGTCGTACCGTGGGTGCTGGTCGAGTTACCAAGATCATCAAGTAACGATCTTCCGGAACTGCGTGACGGGCCCGCCTGGCAACAGGCGGGCCCGTCCGCGTCCGGGGCGCCGCCCCACAGTTCGGCTCATGGGGACTTGTGCCCCGCCGCGTGGCAACCCGCACCGCCGCCCGTAGGTTGTTGCGGTGGACGAACTGCGTTGGGGCGTCATGGTGTCCGGGACCTCGCTGCCCCGGTGGCAGGCCGAGGTCGTCGACGCGCTCCTCGCCGTCGAGGGTGCCCGGCTCGTCGTGGTGGTCCGTGACGCCGCCCCGGCCGCGCCCCGCCCGTCGGCCGGCGAGCTCTGGTCCCAGGGCCGGCTGGCCTGGACGCTCTTCAACCGTGCTGCCGCCCGCCGTTCGGTCGCCCTGCGCACCGTCGACTGCTCCGACCGGTTCGCCGGCGTGCCCCAGGTGGACGTCGTCGTCCGCGCCGAGGGCCACTGGCAGGAGTTCCCCGACGACGCCCTCGGCGACGTCGCGGCGCAGCGGCCCGACATGCTGCTGCGTCTCGGGTTCGGCATGGTCCGCGGCGCGGTGCTCGACGTCGCCCCGCTCGGCATCTGGTCCTTCCACCACGACGACGAGCGTGTCGTCCGCGGCGGACCGCCGTGCTTCTGGGAGCTCGCCCACGGCGACCCCGTGAGCGGCGTCCTGCTGCAGCGTCTCACGGACCGGCTCGACGGTGGCGCCCCGCTGGCCCGCGCCGCGTTCGCCACCGTCCCGCAGAGCTACCGCCGCAACCGAGACCAGTCCTACCTGGGTGCGGCCGGACTCCCGGCCCAGGTCGCTCGTCGCGTGCTGGCCGACGGGCCACAGGTCGTCGAGGTCGCGCCGAGCACCTCGACGGCGCCGCTCTACCGGCCGCCGGGCTGGGTGGCCCTGGCCAAGGCGCTCGTGCGCATGGGCGCCGCCAACGTCGGCCGCCAGGCCGACGGGATCTTCCGCGGCGACCGCTGGAACGTCGGCGTCTTGGACCGTCCCATCGCCTCGTTGCTCGACGACCCCGACGTGTCGTCAGTGCGCTGGCTGCCCCGGCTGCCAGAGAAGGAGCGGTACGTCGCCGATCCCGCCGGGGTCATGGTCGGCGACGACCTGCTGATGCTGGTCGAGGACTACGACCACGCCGGGAACCACGGCGTGGTCTCGGCCATCAGGTGGTCGGCACCTGCGGGGTCGGGCGCCGCACCGGTGTCGGCCCCGACCGAGGTCGTCCGGTTCGAGCACCACGCGTCCTACCCGGCCGTCGTCGAGGTGGCGGGGGAGGGGGAGGCCGACGGTCTCTGGTGCCTGCCCGAGAACGCCGGCTCGGGAGAGGTCCGGGCCTACCGGTTCGACCCCACGTCCCTGCAGCTCGGACGCCCTGACCGGCCGGGCGACACGCTCGTGCTGGTCGCGGGCCTCGGGGTGCTCGACCCCACCCTCGTCCGCTGGGACGGCCGGTGGTGGCTGTTCGGCACCGACCGTGACCGCGGCTCCAACACCTCGTTGCGCGCCTGGTACGCCGAACGGTTCGAGGGGCCGTGGCACCCGCACGCGTGCGACCCGCTCGTGGTCGACGTCAACGGTGCACGGGGTGCCGGCACCCCGTTCGTGCACGAGGGCGTGCTGTACCGGCCGGTGCAGCGCTGCTCGCCCCGGTACGGCTCGGCGGTCGGGATCTTCCGCGTCGACCGGCTCGACCCCGACGGGTACGCACAGACCGAGGTGGCGGTCATCTCGCCCGACCCTGACGGCCCCTTCCCCGACGGCCTCCACACCATCTCTGCCGTGGGCGGGGTGACGCTGGTCGACGGCAACGTCCGTCGGCTCTCCCTCCCCGTGGTCAAGCGGGAGCTCCGGGCCCGGTTCCGACGCTGACTTGGCGCTCGTCGGTCGGCCGGGTCTATCGTTCCCGTTCGCCCTTCGGGGCGACGCTTCTTGACAGTCGATGATCAACCACCACGGCGCAGTTGGACTGCGCCGGACACAGGAGGGCCCGCATGGCCGCAGAGCAGAAGATCCGCATCCGCCTCAAGGCGTACGACCATGAGATCATCGATCAGTCCGCGAAGAAGATCGTCGAGACCGTGACCCGCACCCAGGCGTCGGTCCGGGGTCCGATCCCGCTCCCCACCCGCAAGCACCGCTTCACCGTGATCCGGTCCCCCCACAAGGACAAGGACTCCCGCGAGCACTTCGAGATGCGGATCCACAAGCGGCTCATCGACATCATCGACCCGACCCCCAAGACGGTGGACTCGCTCCAGCGCCTGGACCTCCCCGCCGGCGTCGACATCGAGATCAAGATCCAGAACGCCTAGTACGTCCGGGACTCCTTTTGCAGGCGCCTGACCGCCTGCCCTAGGGTCTCCCGGTCGCCCAGGAAGGTTGTACTTCCTGGCTCAGGTCCCTCCGTCCGGCCAACGCTTGGTCGGGGGAACCACGAAAACCGACGTCCGTGGCCGACCGGCCCGCCAGCTGGCAGAACGGTTACCCCACGGCACAACCGAATCGCCGCTCCGCCGGGCTCGCCCGTGCGGAGCGTTCGCGTGAGTGGCGGACGACAGCGCCACCGACACCGAAGGAACAGCCGACATGGCGAACAAGGCACTAGTAGGAGAGAAGCTGGGCATGACCCAGATCTGGACCGACGACAACGTCGTCGTGCCGGTCACTGTGCTGCGCGTCTCCCCGGTCCGGGTCGTGCAGATCCGTACCGCCGAGCGCGACGGCTACGCAGCGCTCCAGGTCACGTACGGTCACAAGGACGCCCGCAAGCTCAACCGTCCCAAGGCAGGCCACTTCGAGGCCGCCGGCGTCGAGCCTGGTCTGGGCCTCGTCGAGCTCCGGCTCGAGGACGTCTCTGAGTTCCAGGTGGGCCAGGAGCTCGCCGCCGACGTGTTCGAGGCGGGCCAGCTCGTCGACGTGACCGCGGTCTCCAAGGGCAAGGGCTTCGCCGGCGTCATGAAGCGTCACAACTTCAAGGGCCAGCCGGCCTCGCACGGTGCGCACCGCGTGCACCGCAAGCCGGGCGCGGTGGGCCAGTGCGCCACACCGGCCCGCGTGTTCAAGGGTGTCCGGATGGCCGGACGCATGGGTGCCGCGCAGGTCACCACCCTCAACCTCGAGGTCGTCCGTGCGGACGCGGAGCAGCAGGTCGTGCTGGTCCGTGGCGCCGTCCCGGGCCCTCGCGGCGGGCTGGTGCTCGTGCGTGACGCGATCAAGGGCGGCCAGCGGGTCGCCGGGGGTGCGGCCTGATGGCAAACGTAAAGGTCCGGACCCGCTCGGGTGGCGAGCAGGGGACCGTCGAGCTCGACGACGCCGTGTTCGGCATCGAGCCCAACGTGCCGGTGATGCACCAGGTCGTGACGGCCCAGCTCGCCGCGAAGCGTTCTGGCACCCAGTCGACCAAGACCCGTTCCGAGGTCGCCGGCGGTGGCGCCAAGCCGTTCAAGCAGAAGGGCACCGGCCGTGCCCGTCAGGGCTCGATCCGTGCGCCGCAGTGGCGCGGTGGCGGTGTCGCCCTGGGCCCCAAGCCCCGCAACTACTCGCAGCGGACGCCCAAGAAGATGAAGCGTCTCGCCCTGCGCTCCGCCCTGTCGGACCGTGCGGCCGAGAACAAGGTCATCGTCGTGGCCGGCTGGGACTTCGACGCCCCGAGCACCAAGGACGCCAAGGCGGCACTCACCGCCCTCGGCGTGACCGGCCGTGTCCTCGTGGTCGTGGACCACGACGACGTCGTGACCCAGAAGAGCTTCCGCAACCTGCCCGAGGCCCATGTGCTCTCGGCGGGCCAGCTCAACACGTACGACGTGCTGGTCAACGACTACGTGGTGTTCACCACCAACACCCTGCCGACGGCCGAGCCCGCCGGCGACGCGAACGAGTCCGTGGAGGCCGCATCGTGAAGGATCCCCGCGACGTCATCATCCGACCGGTCGTGAGCGAGAAGTCCTACGGGCTGCTCGACTCCGGCGTCTTCACGTTCGTGGTCGCCCCGAACGCCTCGAAGCCGGAGATCCGCGACGCCGTCGAGGCCATCTGGCCGGGCGTGAAGGTCTCGAGCGTCAACACGCTGAACCGCAAGGGCAAGCGTCGTCGTAACCGCCGCTCCAACACCTTCGGCACCACCACCGACCAGAAGCGGGCCATCGTCACCCTGTCCCAGGGTGCCGACCAGATCGACCTGTTCGAGGTGAAGTGACATGGCAGTTCGTAAGCGCAAGCCCACCAGCCCCGGCCGTCGGTTCCAGACCGTCTCCGACTTCGCCGACATCACCCGTGACCGTCCCGAGAAGTCGCTCCTGGCGAAGAAGTCCTCGACGGGCGGCCGGAACAACGTCGGTCGCAAGACGGCGCGTCACCGCGGTGGCGGCCACAAGCAGCAGTACCGCATCATCGACTTCAAGCGGACCAAGGACGGCGTGCCGGCCAAGGTCGCGGCCATCGAGTACGACCCCAACCGCACGTGCCGCATCGCCCTCCTGCACTACCTCGACGGCGAGAAGCGCTACATCCTCGCCCCGAAGGACGTGAAGGTCGGCGACCTGCTCCAGTCCGGCCACGGCGCCGAGATCCGTCCTGGCAACGCCCTCCAGCTGCGCTACATCCCGGTCGGTACCGTCGTCCACAACGTCGAGTTCAAGCCAGGTGCGGGCGGCAAGATGGCCCGTTCCGCCGGCTCGAGCATCCAGCTCGTGGCGAAGGAGGGCGACTACGCCACCCTGCGCCTCCCCTCGACCGAGATGCGCCGCGTCCCGATCGACTGCCGCGCCACTGTCGGCGAGGTGGGCAACGCCGAGCACGACCTCATCAAGATCGGCAAGGCCGGCCGTAACCGCTGGAAGGGCGTCCGCCCGCAGACCCGTGGTGTGGCCATGAACCCGGTGGACCACCCGCACGGTGGTGGCGAGGGCAAGACCTCTGGTGGTCGTCACCCCGTGTCGCCGTGGGGCAAGCCCGAGGGCCGTACCCGCAACAAGAAGAAGCCGTCCCAGAAGCTCATCGTCCGGCGCCGCCGTACCCGCGGCTCGCGGCGGTAACGGAGGAACTGACCGATGCCTCGCAGCCTCAAGAAGGGTCCGTTCGTGGACGACCACCTGCTCAAGAAGGTGGACGCGCTCAACGAACAGGGCCAGAAGAGCGTGATCAAGACCTGGTCGCGCCGCTCCACGATCATCCCCGAGATGATCGGCCACACCATCGCCGTGCACGACGGGCGCAAGCACGTGCCCGTGTACGTCACCGAGTCGATGGTCGGCCACAAGCTGGGCGAGTTCGCCCCCACCCGGACGTTCAAGTTCCACGCCGGGCAGGAGAAGACGGCGAAGGGTCGTCGCTGATGTCCATCACCGCTGAAGAGCGCGAGGCCCGTCAGGCCCGCAAGACCAACGAGCGCCCCGGTGTGCGCGCCGTGCACCGCAACGCGGGCATGTCGGCCACCAAGGCCCGTGCCGTGCTCGACCTGATCCGCGGCAAGTCCGTGGCCGAGGCCCGCACCATCCTCCAGTTCTGCGACCGCGGTGCGGCCGAGGTGATCGTCAAGGTCCTCGACTCCGCCGTGGCCAACGCCGGCAACAACAACGACATCCCGCCGGAAGAGCTGTTCGTGACCACCGCCTACGCGGACGAGGGCCCGACCATGAAGCGCTGGCGCCCGCGTGCCCGTGGCCGTGCCACCCGCATCCGCAAGCGCACGTGCCACATCACGATCATCGTGGGCCGTTACTCCGTCGAGGAGTTCGACGAGATCCGACGCCGCCAGGAGGCCTCTGGCCGTCGTCCTGCCGACGCCGCTGCGTCCCGTGCCCGCCGCGTCGCCAAGTCCAAGCAGGACGAGGCCCCGGAGGCTGACGAGACCGTCGAGCCCGAGACCACTGAGGCAGCCAACGCCGCAGAGGTTGCGGAGGAGACGACCGACGAGGCCGTGACCACCGAGGCCGAGACCGAGGTCGTCGAGGCCGAGGCCGCCGACGAGGCCGCCGCCGACGAGACCACCGACGCCGCCGACGAGGCAGCTGCTGACGAGGCCGAGGCCTCCGACGCCGACGAGACCGAAAAGAAGGACGACTGATGGGACAGAAGGTCAACCCGTACGGGTTCCGCCTGGGCGTCACCACCGACTGGAAGTCGCGCTGGTTCGCCACCCGTGAGAAGTACGTGGACTACCTCATCGAGGACTGGAAGATCCGCGACTACCTCATGAACAAGCTCCCGAACGCGGCAATCAGCCGTATCGAGGTCGAGCGCACGACCGACCGCCTGCGGGTGGACGTGCACACGGCCCGTCCGGGCATCGTGATCGGCCGTCGTGGGGCCCAGGCCGACGAGCTTCGTGCCGACCTCACCAAGCTGACCGGCAACCCCAAGATCCAGCTGAACATCCAGGAGATCAAGCAGCCCGAGCTCGACGCTGCGCTGATCGCCCAGGGTGTGGCCGACCAGCTCGCCAACCGCATCGCCTTCCGGCGTGCGATGAAGCGTGCGGTCCAGAACGCGCAGAAGGCCGGCGCCCTGGGCATCCGTGTCCAGTGCTCTGGCCGCCTCGGTGGCGCCGAGATGTCCCGTACCGAGTGGTACCGAGAGGGCCGTGTGCCGCTGCACACGCTCCGTGCCGACATCGACTACGGCTTCCGCGAGGCCCGGACCACCTACGGCCGCATCGGCGTGAAGGTCTGGATCTACAAGGGCGACATCCTGCCCTACAAGTCCACGAACGAGGACAAGATCGCCAAGGAAGCAGCGATGGCGGTGGGTGAGACCGCCGGAGAGCAGCGCCCCCGCGTCGTGTCCACCCGTCCGCAGGCCCCGGCCCCCGAGCAGCCCGCTGCCACCGAGGAGCCGGCCGAGGACGTCAAGCCGCTGGTCGGCGAGGCGGACCCGGAGTTCGAGCGACTGCTCGCCGAGGAGGAGGCCATCGAGGCGTCCACCCGTGAGCACCACGAGACCCCCCACTTCCGCGCCGGGGACGGTGACTGATCATGTTGATGCCAAAGAAGGTCAAGCACCGCAAGCAGCAGCGCGGTCGCATGAAGGGCAACGCCAAGGGCGCCACCGAGGTGTCGTACGGCCAGTACGGCATCCAGGCCCTCGAGCCGGGCTGGATCACCGCCCGTCAGATCGAGGCCGCCCGTATCGCGATGACCCGCTACATCAAGCGTGGCGGCAAGGTCTGGATCAACGTGTTCCCGGACAAGCCGATCACGCAGAAGCCGGCCGAGACCCGCATGGGTTCCGGCAAGGGCAACCCGGAGCGCTGGGTGGCCGTGGTCCGGCCCGGCCGGATCATGTTCGAGCTCTCGTACCCCGACGACGAGGTCGCCCGGGGCGCGCTGAACCGTGCCATCCAGAAGCTGCCGATCAAGGCACGCATCGTCACCCGTGAGGAGACGTACTGATGGCGAACAAGCACTCCGTGAGCGACCTGGGCCCGGAACAGCTGGTGGACCGGCTGGCCGAGGAGAAGGACCGCCTGTTCAAGCTGCGGTTCCAGCTGGCCACCGGCCAGCTCGACAACTCCGCCCGCATCAAGCAGACCAAGAAGGACATCGCCCGGCTCCTCGGTGCGCTCCGTGCGCACGAGATCAAGGCCGCCGAGAAGGGTGAGGCGTGATGAGTGAAGAGACCACCGAGACCCGTGCGGCCCGAAAGGTCCGTGAGGGGATCGTGACCTCCGACAAGATGGACAAGACCGCGGTCGTCACCGTGACCGAGCGTGTCCGTCACCCCAAGTACAACAAGACCCTCCAGCGGGCCAAGAAGCTGTACGTGCACGACGAGTCGAACGACCTGAACATCGGCGACCGCGTGCGTGTCATGGAGACCCGGCCGCTGTCCAAGCAGAAGCGCTGGCGGGTCGTCGAGGTACTGGAGCGTGCCCGATGATTCAGCAGGAGACCCGGCTGCGGGTCGCCGACAACTCCGGGGCCCGCGAGGTCCTGGTCATCAAGGTGCTGGGCGGCTCCAAGCGTCGCTACGCCTCGATCGGCGATGTGTTCGTGGCCACCGTGAAGGACGCCCTCCCCGGAGCGGCCGTCAAGAAGGGCGACGTCGTCAAGTGCGTCGTCGTCCGTACCAAGAAGGAGCGCCGCCGGCCGGACGGCAGCTACATCCGCTTCGACGAGAACGCGGCCGTGCTGATCAACGACCAGAAGCAGCCCCGTGGCACGCGCATCTTCGGCCCGGTGGGCCGCGAGCTGCGCGACAAGAAGTTCATGCGAATCGTCTCGCTCGCCCCGGAGGTGATCTGACGTGAAGATCCGTAAGGGTGACAAGGTCCAGGTCCTGTCCGGCAAGGACAAGGGCAAGGTGGGCGAGGTCCTCCGCGTCGTTCCGAAGGCCGGCAAGATCGAGGTCCAGGGCGTGGCGGTCGCAAAGCGCCACCAGAAGCCGACCCGCTCCATGCAGCAGGGCGGCATCATCGACAAGACGATGCTGATCGACGCCTCGAACGTGGCCGTGGTGGCCGCGGACGGCAAGCCCACCCGTGTGGGCTTCCGCGTGGCCGGCGACGGCAAGAAGGTCCGTGTCGCGAAGCGCGACGGAGGTGAACTGTGACCACCACGACCATTCCTCGCCTCAAGGCGAAGTACAACGACGAGATCCGGTCCTCCCTGAAGGAGACCCTCGAGCTCGGCAACATCATGGAGGTGCCGCGGCTCGAGAAGATCGTCGTGAACGTCGGCGCCGGCAAGGCCGTGGAGAACAAGGGTCTCCTCGACAAGGTCGTCAGCGACCTCACGATCATCTGCGGCCAGAAGCCCATCATCACCAAGGCCAAGAAGTCGATCGCCGGCTTCAAGCTCCGTGAGGGCAACGCCATCGGCGTCAAGGTGACGCTGCGCGGTGACCAGATGTGGGAGTTCTTCGACCGCCTGGTGACCCTGGCGATCCCCCGTATCCGTGACTTCCGTGGTCTGTCGCCCCGCAGCTTTGACGGCCGCGGCAACTACACGTTCGGCGTGACCGAACAGTTGATCTTCCCGGAGATCGACTACGACAAGGTTGATGCCTCCCGAGGGATGGACATCACCATCGTGACAACAGCTCGTACCGATGCCGAAGGCAAGGCTTTGCTCGATGCCTTCAGCTTCCCGTTCCGTCGTGAGGGGCAGTGACATGGCGACCGAGGCTCTGAAGCAGAAGCAGCAGCGCAAGCCCAAGTACAAGGTCCGGGCATACACCCGGTGCCTCAAGTGCGGGCGACCGCGCTCGGTGTACCGCAAGTTCGGCCTGTGCCGGGTGTGCCTTCGCGATCTGGCCCATGCCGGGGAGATCCCTGGCATCACCAAGGCCAGCTGGTGAGGGGAGAGGACTGACTTATGGGAATGACTGACCCCATCGCCGACATGCTCACTCGTATCCGCAACGCCAACGTGGCGATGCACGACGAGGTGGTCATGCCGGCCTCCAAGCTCAAGACCAACCTGGCCACGTTGCTGGTCAAGGAGGGCTACATCGTCGACTACGACGTGAGTGACAACCCGAAGGGACCTGGCCAGGTCCTGCGCATCGGGATGAAGTACTCGCCCGACCGTCGTCGAGTGATCTCTGGCATCCGCCGCGTGTCCAAGCCCGGCCTCCGTGTGTACCGCAAGTACGACGAGGTCGAGCGCGTCCTCGGCGGCCTGGGTATCGCCGTCCTGTCCACGAGCAAGGGACTCATGACCGACCGCGAGGCTCGACGCCAGCGGCTCGGTGGTGAAGTCCTCTGCCACGTCTGGTGAGGTTGGACTGATGTCTCGCATCGGCAAGGCCCCTATCACCGTCCCCTCCGGGGTCGAGGTCCGCATCGCCGGGTCCTCGATCACCGTGAAGGGTCCCAAGGGCGAGCTCACCCGTGAGCTCCCCGAGCAGATCACCGTCAGCCAGGACGAGGGTGTCCTGACTGTGGAGCGCGTCAACGACGAGCGCAAGAGCCGTGCACTCCACGGCCTGGTGCGGTCGCTGATCGCCAACATGGTCACCGGCGTGTCCGAGGGGTTTCGCAAGGACCTCGACATCGTGGGCGTCGGCTACCGCGCTGCGACCAAGGGCAGCTCCGAGCTGGAGCTCTCCCTCGGCTTCTCGCACCCCGTGCTGGTCAAGGCCCCTGAGGGCATCGAGTTCAACGTGCCGCAGCCCACCCGTATCGAGGTGCTCGGCATCGACAAGCAGCTGGTCGGCCAGGTCGCTGCGGACATCCGTGCGTGGCGCAAGCCGGAGCCCTACAAGGGCAAGGGCATCCGCTACGTCGACGAGCATGTCCGCCGCAAGGCCGGCAAGGCCGGTAAGTGAGGCACTGATGAGCGACAAGTCGAAGAAGAAGCGCGACCTCAAGAACCGGCGCCACGCGCGGGTCCGCAAGAGTGTCGCCGGCACCGCCGAGCGTCCGCGCCTCGCCGTGTTCCGGTCCAACCGGCACGTCGTGGCCCAGGTCATCGACGACCTCTCCGGTCGTACCGTGGCCGCCGCCAGCACCCTTGAGCCGTCCCTCCGTGGCGGTGGCACCTCGAACTGCGGCGCTGCCGCAGAGGTGGGCAAGCTCGTCGCCGAGCGCGCCAAGGCTGCAGGTGTCGAGAAGGTCGTGTTCGACCGGGGTGGCTTCCGCTACCACGGCCGTGTCGCCGCCCTCGCCGACGCCGCCCGAGAAGCAGGACTGGAGTTCTGATGAAGTCGATCCACGAAGGTCCCGAGCTCCGGGAGTCCCGGGTCATCCACATCAACCGCGTGGCCAAGGTGGTCAAGGGCGGTCGCCGGTTCTCGTTCACCGCACTCGTGGTGATCGGTGACGGTGCAGGCCGTGTGGGCCTGGGCTACGGCAAGGCCAAGGAGGTGCCCCTCGCCATTCAGAAGGGCACCGAAGAGGCACGCCGCAACCTGTTCCGTGTCGCCCTTGCCGGTGACACCATCATCCACACCGTGATCGGTGTGCAGGGTGCTGGCCGTGTCCTGCTCAAGCCGGCTGCTCCCGGTACCGGCGTGATCGCCGGCGGTGCGGCCCGCGCCATCCTCGAGGAGGCTGGCATCCACGACGTGCTCTGCAAGTCGCTGGGCTCCTCCAACTACATCAACGTTGCCAAGGCCACCATCGAGGGACTCCGGTCGCTCCGTCGTCCCGACGAGATCGCTGCGCTGCGCGGCCTTCCCGCCGAGGAGATCGTTCCGGCCGGCCTGCTCAAGGCCTACCAGGACACTGAGCGTGGTCCGGCGCCCGAGCCCACCGAGGTGGCGTGATGGGTCAGCTCAAGGTCACCCAGGTCAAGTCCTCGATCGGGACCAAGCCCAAGCAGCGCGGCACCCTCCGTGCGCTCGGCCTTGGCCGGATCGGCAAGAGCCACGTGCTCGAGGACACCCCGGACGCGCGCGGTCAGATCGCCAAGGTGCCGCACCTCGTCCAGGTCGAGGAAGTCTGAGAGGCAGACCGACATGAAGATTCACGATCTCAAGCCGGCTGACGGAGCGAACCGCAAGGCGAAGCGCGTCGGCCGAGGCATCGGTGGCAAGGGCGGCAAGACCGCCGGCCGCGGCACCAAGGGCCAGCGCGCACGCAACACCGTGCCCGTGGGCTTCGAGGGCGGCCAGCTCCCGATGCACATGCGCATCCCCAAGCTGCGCGGCTTCAACAACCCGTTCCGCGTGGAGTACCAGGCGGTCAACCTCGACACGATCGAGGCCTCAGGCCTCGACGAGGTGACCCCCGAGTCGCTGCTCGCCAAGGGCCTTGTGTCCAAGGGTGCGCTCGTGAAGGTGCTCGGCCGTGGCGAGCTGACCCGCAAGGTCACCGTCAAGGTCCACGCCTGCTCGGCCTCGGCCGAGACGGCGATCACCGGCGCCGGCGGCTCCGTCGAGAAGCTCGACCTGCCGTTCGCAGTGCGTCCGGCGTTCAAGGGCAGTGCCCATACCAACCGCTGACCGGGAGCCTGACCCGCACCCCGGTGCGGATCGGCTACCGTCGGCCGACGTCATCCGCTGACAGGAGCGAGCGTGTCCCGAATCGGCAACGTCTTCAAGGTGCCGGATCTTCGTAACAAGATCCTGTTCACCCTGTTCATCCTCGTCGTCTACCGGTTCGGCTGCTACCTGCCCGTGCCGGGCGTCGACCAGAACGCCGTCAACGCGATCGAGGACCAGGCCCGCCAGGGCGGCGTGCTCGCCTTCCTCCAGCTGTTCAGCGGCCGCGCGCTGACCCAGTTCAGCCTGTTCGCGCTGGGGATCATGCCGTACATCACGGCGTCGATCATCATGCAGATCCTGACGGTGGTGATCCCCAAGCTGCAGGACTGGCAGCAGGAGGGAGCCACGGGTCAGCGCAAGATCACCCAGTGGACCCGGTACCTGACCATCGGCATCGCCGTCCTCCAGTCGACCGGACTCGTGTTCCTGTTCCACAACGGTGGTGGCGGCCTCGTCGGCGGCTCCAACAACCTGGACCTGGTCCCGAACTTCACCCCGCTGCGTGTCTCGCTGATCGTCCTCACGTTCACCGCCGGCACGGCGCTGCTGATGTGGATGGGTGAGCTCATCACCACCCGCGGCATCGGGAACGGCATGTCCCTCATCATCTTCCTGTCCGTGGTCTCGGGCCTTCCGGGAGCCTTCTCGGCGGTCTACGCCGCAGGAGCATGGAAGCTGGTCGTCTTCGCAGCGTTCTTCCTGGTGCTGCTCGGGTTCATCGTCTACATCGAGCTGGGCCAGCGCCGGATCCCGGTGCAGTTCGCCAAGCGTGTGGTCGGCCGGAAGATGTACGCCGGCCAGTCCACGTACATCCCGCTCAAGGTCAACCAGGCCGGCGTGGTCCCGATCATCTTCGCCAGCGCCGTCCTGAACCTGCCGGTGCTGCTCGCCCAGGTCCTCCCGTCGGGCGGCTGGGGCGCGAGCCTGTCCAAGTGGATCAACGACAACCTCGCCAACACGATCAACCCGCTGTACCTGATGTTCCTGGCACTGCTCATCATCGGCTTTACGTACTTCTACACGGCGATCGCCTTCGACCCGGTGCAGCAGGCGGACAACCTCCGCAAGCAGGGCGGCTACATCCCGGGTATCCGCCCCGGGCCGCAGACCGAGCAGTACCTGTCCAAGGTGCTGAACCGGATCACGCTGCCGGGCGCCATCTTCATCGCCATCCTCGCGATCACGCCGACCATCCTCCTGCGCTACCTCATCGGTTCCAGCGGCTCGGGTGCGGCCTACTCGCTCGGCGGCACCTCGCTCCTCATCGCAGTGGGCGTGGCCCTCGAGACGATGAAGCAGGTCGACAGCCAGCTCATGATGCGCAACTACGAGGGCTTCCTCTCCAGCAAGTGACCCGGCGCTGTTTGCGTCGATGCTGCGAGATGACTTGACTGCTGCCATGACTGACGGGGTTCGACTCATCGTCTTCGGCCGACAGGGCGCTGGCAAGGGTACGCAGTGCGTGCGCCTTGCCGAGCGGTACGGCGTGCCGCACATCTCCACGGGGGACATGCTCCGCGCTGCGGCGGCCGAGGGGACCGAGTTCGGTCTCCGGGCCAAGGAGTTCATGGACGCCGGCCAGCTGCTGCCCGACGACATCATGCTGGGTGTGATCGAGGAGCGGCTCGGCCGACCCGACGCCGTCGGCGGGTGGCTGCTCGACGGCTTTCCTCGGACCCCCGGCCAGGCCGACGGCCTGACCGAGCTGCTCGGCGACAAGGGTGCGGACCTGGCGGTCGACCTCGACGTGTCCGAAGAGGTCGTCGTGGGACGCATCTCCGGACGACGCGTCTGCGCCAGCTGCGGCACGATCTACTCGGTGGCGGCCCCGCCCGCCGACGGCTGGAAGTGCGACAAGTGTGGCGGCGACGTCGTGCAGCGCGCGGACGACACCGAGGAGTCGGTGCGCAAACGCCTGGCCGCCTACAACGAGCAGACTGCGCCGCTGCTGGCGTGGTTCGCCGAGCGCGACATGCTCGTCACCGTCGACGGAGTCGGTGACCCCGACGAGATCTCTCGCCGCATTGCGGCAGCCGTGGACCCGCGTCTGGGATGACCTGGTGCCGGCCCGGCAGCCCTGCCGGGAGCCCCTTTACCGCACCGGCGGAGAGGGGTGGCGGACCCGCCTTTGATTCGGACGGGCCCTTTCCTCTATCTTTGTCCTCCGGCGCGCACAGGGGGTCTCCCTGGGCGCAACGGAACTGCTACCCCCTCGAGGGCCTCACAGGAGGACCTGCTCTGCCAAAGCCCAAGGAAGACGCCATCGTCCTAGAGGGAACGGTCGTCGAACCGTTGCCCAACGCCATGTTCCGGGTCGAACTCGAGAACGGGCACAAGGTCCTGGCGCACATCTCCGGAAAGATGCGGATGCACTACATCCGCATCCTGCCGGGGGACAAGGTGCAGGTGGAGCTCACCCCGTACGACCTCTCCCGAGGTCGGATTACCTACCGCTACAAGTGACCCACCAGCTGGTGAGTCGGAGAGTTCGATGAAAGTTCGACCGAGCGTTAAGAAGATGTGTGAGAAGTGTCGGGTCATCCGCCGCCATGGGCGCGTGATGGTGATCTGCGAGAACCCGCGCCATAAGCAGCGTCAGGGCTGAGGAAGGAACCATGGCTCGAATTGCCGGCGTCGACATCCCGCGAGAGAAGCGGCTTGTCATTTCGCTCACCTACATCTACGGCATTGGCCGGACCACCGCGTCCGAGATCTGTGCCGGCACCGGGATCGACGAGTCGACCCGTGTCCGAGACCTCACTGATGCCGAGGTGACCAAGCTCCGCGGTTACATCGAGGAGCACGTCGAGGTCGAGGGTGACCTCCGCCGTGAGGTCAACCAGAACATCAAGCGCAAGATGGAGATCGGCTGCTACCAGGGCCTCCGTCACCGTCGTGGCCTTCCGGTCCGCGGCCAGCGCACCCACACCAACGCCCGTACCCGCAAGGGTCCCAAGAAGACCGTCGCCGGCAAGAAGAAGGTCCGTAAGTAATGGCCAAGCCTCCCGCTGGGGGACGTCGTCCCCGCAAGAAGGAAAAGAAGAACGTCACCTACGGGGTGGCGCACATCAAGAGCTCCTTCAACAACACGATCATCTCCATCACCGACCAGGACGGCAACGTCCTGTCCTGGGCCTCGGCCGGCAACGTGGGCTTCAAGGGCTCCCGGAAGTCGACCCCGTTCGCAGCGCAGCTCGCTGCGGAGCAGGCCGCTCGTCGGGCGATGGAGCACGGCGTCCGCAAGGTCGACGTCGTGGTGAAGGGCCCGGGCTCGGGCCGCGAGACCGCCATCCGGTCCATCCAGAACGTGGGCATCGAGGTCACCGGTATCAAGGACGTGACCCCCGTGCCGCACAACGGCTGCCGTCCCCCCAAGCGTCGGAGGCTCTGATCCATGTCGCGCTACACCGGTCCTAAGGCCCGCGTCTCCCGCCGTCTCGGCTCCAACATCTGGGGCACGATGGGCGAGAACAAGGCGATGGAGAACCGCCCCTACCCGCCCGGCATGCACGGTCGCACCCGTCGCCGCGGCAACGTGAGCGAGTACCTGCTCCAGCTCCAGGAGAAGCAGAAGGCCCGCTTCGCCTACGGCATGACGGAGCGCCAGTTCCGCAACCTCTACGCCGAGGCCAGCCGCCGTCAGGGCGTGACGGGTGAGAACCTGCTGCGCTTCTGCGAGCAGCGGCTCGACAACGTCGTCTACCGCGCCGGCTGGGCCTCGACCCGCCCGCAGGCCCGCCAGTTCACCTCGCACGGCCACATCGAGGTCAACGGCAAGCGTGTGAACATCCCGTCGTTCCGTGTCCGCAAGGGCGACGTCATCCGTCTCCGCGACAAGTCGCGCCAGATGGAGATCGTCCGGTGGAACATGGACACGCTCGGCCGCAGCGCCCCGCCGTGGCTCGACACGGCCGACGGCGGCCTGGAGGTCACCGTCCGCGAACTGCCGCTCCGCGAGCACATCGACGTGCCCGTCCGTGAGCAGCTCATCGTCGAGCTCTACTCCAAGTAGTCGGGCCCGCAGCGCCTGGCCCGCCAGCGCTGCAACCGGCAGAGATCAGTCCCGTCCCCATCCAGTATCGAGGTACTCACAAGATGCTCGTCATCCAGCGCCCCACCGTGGAGGCCATCGACGACGCCGACGGCAACCGTCAGAAGTTCGCCGTCGGCCCGCTCGAGCCCGGCTTCGGCCACACGCTCGGCAACTCGCTCCGCCGCACGCTCCTGTCGTCGATCCCCGGCGCCGCCATCGCGAAGGTCAAGTTCGACTCTGCCCTGCACGAGTTCGACACCATCGAGGGCGTGACCGAGGACGTCACCGACATCATCCTCAACCTGAAGGACGTCGTCGTCACCTCGACCTCCGAGGAGGCCGTCGTCGTGCGTCTTGACGTGCGTGGCCCCGCCGAGGTCACCGCCGCCGACATCGAGCTCCCGGCCGACGTCGAGATCCTGAACCCCGAGCAGCACATCGCGTCGGTCAACAACAAGGGCCGCATCGCGATCGACCTGACCGTCGACCGCGGCACTGGCTACCGCTCGACCGAGGGCCGCGAGGCTGCGGTCATCGGCGAGATCCCGATCGACGCCATCTACTCGCCCGTGCGTCGGGTCACCTTCTCGGTGGAGCCGACCCGTGTCGAGCAGTCGACCGAGTACGACCGCCTGGTCCTCGACGTCGAGACCGACGGCTCGCTGACCCCGCGCGAGGCCCTCGCCTCGGCCGGCGAGACCTTGCAGAACCTGGTGGGCCTCGTCGCCTCGCTCGAGGACGAGCCCCAGGGCCTCGTCCTCGGTGACGCCGTCGCCGCCGACAGCCCCGCCGCCTCTGAGGAGTACAGCAAGCGCATCGAGGACCTCGACCTCTCCGAGCGCCCGCGCAACTGCCTCAAGCGTGCCCAGATCAACACCCTTGGCGAGCTCCTCCAGAAGTCGGAGGACGATCTCCTGGCCATCACCAACTTCGGCCAGAAGTCGCTCGACGAGGTCCTCGAGAAGCTCGACTCCATGGGGCTGTCGCTCCGTGGGGCCAACTGAGCCACTGACCGGAGAGCACCATGCCAGCAACCCCTAAGCGCGGCCGCCGTTTCGGCGGGAACGCCAAGCACCAGCGACTCATGATGGCCAACCTGGTCTGCTCGCTCGTCGCCTCGCCCACGGGCATCGTGACGACCGAGGCCAAGGCCAAGGCCGTTCGGCCGATCGCCGAGAAGCTGATCACCAAGGCCAAGAAGGGCGGCCTCCACAACCACCGCCAGATCCTCTCGTACCTCGGTGACGAAGAGATCACGGCGATGCTGATGGACCAGGTCGGCCCCCGTTACGCAGACCGCCCGGGTGGCTACACCCGGATCCTCAAGCTCGGTCCCCGTCAGGGCGACAAGGCCCCGATGGCCAAGCTCGAGCTGGTCTGACCGGACCCGAGAACTTCATGACCGGCACGACCGGTGACACTGCGCCGCTCTCTCCCGAGGGCGGCGCTGTCGCGTCCGGACGACCTGCAGCCACCCCGGTGGTGCCGCCCGACCCAGCGAGCACCGAGGGCGGCGCTGTCGCGTCCGGCGCGACCGTGCTGCGCGGGACCGTGGCGTACGACGGGACCAGCTTCCGCGGGTTCGCGCAGAACGAGGGCGTCCGCACCGTCGCCGGTGACCTGGTTGCGGCAGCCAGTCGTGTGCTCGGCGTGCCGGTCACGCTCACGGTCGCGGGACGCACCGACGCCGGCGTGCACGCCGTGGGGCAGGTCGTGGGCCTCCAGGTGCCGGCCGGCACCGAGGTCGACGCGGTACGTCTGCGCAACTCTCTGAACGGCATGGTCGGCCCCGAGGTCGCGGTGACCTCGCTCGAGGTCGCGCCGGAGGGGTTCCACGCCCGGTTCGACGCGACGTGGCGGTCGTACCGCTACCGGATCCTGAACTCCCCGGTGCACGACCCCTTCCTGTCTGCGACGGCCTGGTGGGTGCCCGACGCACTGGACCTGGGTGCGATGCAGGCCGCCGGCGACCTGCTCGTGGGAGCGCACGACTTCTCGTCGTTCTGCCGGCAGCCCAAGGACCGCCGCGGTGAGCCGCTGGTGCGTCGCGTGACCGAGGTGCGGTGGGAGCGGGCGGACCGCGGCGGTGGCTGGGACTCCGCCCCGGTGGCCGACGGCGACGTCGTACGGCTCGCCATCTCGGCCTCGGCGTTCTGCCACCAGATGGTGCGCAGCGTCACTGGGACGATGGTCGACGTGGGCCGTGGTCGGCTGCAGCCCCAGGACGTCGCCCGGATCCTGGCGGCCAAGAACCGTGATGTGGCGGGCCAGGTGGCCCCGCCGAACGGCCTGTGCCTGTGGGCCGTCGGCTACGGCTGAACCGCTCGGCTTGCTGCCCCGTGCAGGACCTCGGTAGCCTCAGCCTTCGGCCGAGTGGCAGATGTTGCCCTCAAGTCGTTGCTGAACCCGAAGAGAGTGATTGCTGTGCGCACCTACACCCCGAGCGCGAACGAGATCGAACGTGACTGGTACGTCGTCGACGCCGAGGGCCTGACCCTTGGCCGTATGGCGACCGAGGTGGCCCGCGTCCTGCGCGGCAAGCACAAGCCGACGTTCACGCCGCACCTCGACACCGGTGACCACGTGATCATCGTGAACGCCGACAAGGTCGTCCTGAGCTCCGGCAAGGCCGACGCCAAGATGGTCTACCGCCACACCGGGTACCCGGGTGGTCTGCGCTCGGCGACCTACGCCGAGATGCTCGACAAGAAGCCTGCCGACGCGGTGCGCCGCACCGTCAAGGGCATGCTGCCGAAGAACCGTCTGGGCAACCAGATGCTGCGGAAGCTCAAGGTCTACGCCGGCCCGACGCACCCGCACGATGCCCAGAACCCGAAGCCGCTGAACCTCGACGCGGCCCGAGCCCGCGTGTAACGGAGTTAGAGAATGCCTCTCCCGCTCGTCCAAAGCACTGGCCGCCGCAAGCGCGCCGTCGCCCGAGTCCGCATCCGTGAAGGCTCTGGCGCCATCACGATCAACAAGCGGCCCCTCGAGGACTACTTCCCGAACGCGACCCATCGCATGATCCTCACCGAGCCCCTGCGGCTCACCGAGACCGGCGAGGGCTACGACATCGACGCCACCCTCCACGGCGGCGGCGTGAGCGGCCAGGCTGGCGCCATGCGCCTGGGCATCGCCCGCGGCCTGATCGCCCTGGACCCCGAGCTTCGGCCCTCGCTCAAGAAGGCCGGGTTCCTCTCCCGCGATGCGCGTGAGAAGGAGTCCAAGAAGTACGGCCTCAAGAAGGCCCGTAAGGCTCCGCAGTACTCCAAGCGCTGACGTTGCCGGGGCGTGCTGCCCCCGGTCCGTCCAGTACTCAGACCTAGGACTCAGGGGGCGCAATGTCCGTCCGTTTCGGCACCGACGGTGTGCGTGGTCCGGCCAACGAGGCGCTCACCGCCGAGGTGGCGGTCGCCATCGGCCGTGCTACGGTCCGCGTGTTTCCGGCCCAGCAGGTCGTCATCGGCCGCGACACCCGTGAGTCCGGCCAGATGCTCGCCGCCGCCACCGCGGCCGGCGTGACCGCCGAGGGTGCCGAGGCCGTGCTGCTCGAGGTCGTCCCGACCCCTGCCGTGGCTGCGGCGTCGTCCGCACGCGGAGTGCCGGGCGTCATGATCTCGGCATCGCACAACCCCTTCGCCGACAACGGCATCAAGCTGTTCGGCCCTGGCGGTCGCAAGTTGTCGGACGCCGAGCAGTCGGCGGTGGAGGCGCAGATCGAGGAGCTGCTCTCGCCGGGTCTGCACCCGGGCCCGTCCTCGGTCGGCGGCGTCCACGCCGACCACACCGCCCTCGACGAGTACGCGGCGCACGTCGTGGCGTCGACGGAGGGCCGTCGCCTCGAGGGCCTCAAGATGGTCGTCGACTGCGCCAACGGCTCGAACTCCGTGGTCGGACCCGAGGTGCTGCGTGCGCTCGGCGCCGAGGTCACGGTCCTGTCGGACCACCCTGACGGCCGCAACATCAACGAGGGCTGCGGCTCGACGCACCCCGAGCCGCTTGCTGCGGCGGTGGTGGCGCACGGCGCCGACCTGGGCATCGCGTTCGACGGCGACGCCGACCGGCTGGTGGCGGTGGACCACACCGGCACCGTCGTCGACGGCGACCAGATCATCGCCCTGTGCGCGCTCGACCTGCGCAGCCGTGGCCGCCTGGCCCACGACACGGTCGTCGTCACGGTCATGACCAACCTCGGGTTCCGCCAGGCCATGGCGGCCGAGGGGATCACCGTGGTCGACACGGCCGTGGGCGACCGGTACGTGCTCGAGGCCATCACCGCGGGCGGGTTCTCGCTGGGCGGTGAGCAGTCGGGCCACATCATCTTCGGCGACCTGGCCACGACCGGCGACGGGCTCCTGAGCGCCGTCGTGCTGTCGGACCTGCTGCTCCGGTCGGGCCGGCCGCTCGCCGAGCTCGCGGCCGGCGCCATGACCCGCCTTCCGCAGGTGCTCGTCAACGTGCGGGTCGGTACGCCGATGCCCGACGTCGCCGAGCGACTCGCTGCCGAGATCGCCGCAGTGTCGGCCGAACTGGGCGACTCCGGCCGGGTGCTGCTGCGTCCGTCGGGCACCGAGCCCGTCGTGCGCGTCATGGCCGAGGCGGCCACCGACGACCAGGCGGCCCAGGTCGCCGAACGGCTCGCAGCGGCCGTCGAGGCCCTCGCAGCCTCCTGAGCCACATGATCAGGAGCAGGGAGATCCACCCACCGGTGGACCCTGTGGCAGCCGGTCGGGTTCTGGAACCTCCCCGGTAGGCTTTTTGCATCCCGGGGGCGGTGAGGGTCCCGGCAGATGCAGCCACGGCCTGAGGGCCGTTTCCCAACAACAGAGGGTGAGTTCTATGTGCGGCATCATCGCCGTAGTGCGTCGTCGGACGACGCGTGAGCCGGTCCACGTCGACGAGGTCCTGTCGCGGCTCGTGGTCGCCGACGGGCTGCTCGCCGACGTCGCGTCGGCCTGGGCCGAGCAGCTGGCCGCTGCCGCCGACCTGCTCGAGGGCGTCGACGGCGACCTCCGGGGCATCCCTGGCATCCTCACGCTCACTGCGGACCCTGCTGCGGTCGGCCGCGTCGCCGCGCAGGTCGCCGAGGTGGCGACCACCGCGGAGCAGGTCGAGGCCGCCCTGGACGCCGGCGACTCCGGGCTCAGCGGCCCGGACCTCGAGGCCGTCAACGCCTCGCTCATCCGTGTGAAGGACGCCGTCTGGGCCATCGGCCGCGACCGCGTCCGTGCCGCCAACGAGGTCGCGGCGATGACCCCGTCCGGAGCAGGCCCCTCTGGCCTCGCCGTGCTCTTCAGCCTCCACCAGGCGCTCTCGGCGGTCGACCGGCTCGAGGTCCGTGGACGCGACTCCGCCGGCATCGAGGTCCAGCTCACCGGTCATGGGATCTCTGCCGACGACCCGATCCTGCGCCGGGCGCTCGCCGAGCGGAACCACCGCTCGTTCACCTCTGGCTCGGTCCGGCTGGTCGACGGCGTGCTGCTGCTCGTCTACAAGACCTCTGCCGAGATCGGCGAGCTCGGCGACAACACCGCCGCGCTGCGCGCCGCGATGGCCGACGACGAGCTCCTGCACCTGGCGCTCCGTTCCGACGACGTCGAGGGTCTGGTCCTGGGCCACACCCGCTGGGCGTCGATCGGCATCATCTCCGAGCCCAACGCCCACCCGCAGTCCTCCGAGGAGCTCGACGGCTCGGGCGTGCCGCTCGCTACCGCGGTGCTCAACGGCGACGTCGACAACTACGCCGACCTGATCGCGTCGGACGGGCTCAAGATCGCCACCGAGATCACCACCGACGCCAAGGTCATCCCGACCCTGCTGTCCCGGCAGCTCGCCGAGGGCCTGCCGGTGCACGAGGCGTTCCGCGAGACCGTGGTCCGCCTCGAGGGCTCGGTGGCCATCGCTGCAGCGAGCGCCGCGGACCCGGAGCAGCTCATGCTGGCCCTGCGCGGCAGCGGCCAGGCGCTCTACGTGGGCGTGGCCGAGGACGCGTTCATCATCGCCTCGGAGCCCTACGGGGTGGTCGAGGAGACCGCCGACTTCCTGCGGATGGACGGCGAGACCCCGTCCGATCCCGACAACCCCACCGGTAGCCGCGGCCAGATCGTGGTGCTCGACACCACGAAGGCCGGCTCGGTCGAGGGCATCGGCCGCTGGTCCTACGACGGCACCAAGCTGCCCGTGACCGGTGGCGACCTCGACGTCGCCCAGATCACCACGCGCGACATCGACCGTGGCGACTACCCGCACTACCTGCTCAAAGAGATCACGGACTCTCCGGGGTCGTTCCGCAAGACGCTCCGCGGCAAGCTGCTCGAGTCCGACGGCACGATGCACGTCGAGCTGCCGGACAGCACGCTGCCGCAGTCGGTGCGCGAGCGCCTGCGCGACGGCCGGATCGACCGGGTGCAGGTCATCGGCCAGGGCACCGCGGCCATTGCCGGCCAGAGCCTGGCCCACCACCTGTCCGAGCTCCTTGCCGAGACCGACGTCCGGGTCGAGGCGCTCCCCGCCACCGAACTCTCGGGCTTCCGCCTGCGTGCCGACATGTCGGACACGCTCATCATCGCCATCAGCCAGTCCGGTACGACCACCGACACCAACCGGACCGTCGACCTAGTGCGCGGCCGTGGGGCGCTCTGCGTGGCCATCGTCAACCGCCGCAACAGCGACCTGACCGACAAGGCCGACGGTGTGCTCTACACGTCCGACGGCCGCGACGTGGAGATGAGCGTCGCGTCGACCAAGGCCTTCTACGCCCAGGTGGCGGCCGGCCTGCTGCTGGCCCAGGCCGTGGCCGACGAGGTGCCCCGCGGCCGCTCGAGCGCGGACGCCTCCCAGCAGGAGCTTCTGCGGGCGCTGCGCGACCTCCCGTCCCGGATGGAGGAGACGCTCCTCACCCGCGACGCCGTGGCCGACGCCGCCCGGACCCTGTGCCCCTCGCGCCGCTACTGGGCGATCGTGGGCAACGGCGTGAACCAGATCACGGCCCGCGAGCTGCGGATCAAGCTCAGCGAGCTCTGCTACAAGTCGATCGCCTGTGACGCCACCGAGGACAAGAAGCACATCGACCTGTCCTCCGAGCCGTTCATCCTGGTGTGTGCCGCCGGCCTGGTCGGCTCGACCGCCGACGACGTGGCCAAGGAGGTCGCGATCTTCCGGGCCCACAAGGCGGCGCCGGTCGTCATCGCGTCCGAGGGCGACCGGGCCTTTCCAGCGGCGATGTCGGTGATCACGGTCCCGTCGACCGACCCGCGCCTGGCCTTCATCCTGGCCACCATGGCCGGGCACCTGTTCGGCTACGAGGCGGCACTCGCCATCGACGCCCTGGCCCGCCCCCTGCGCGAGGCCCGTGCCGCCCTGGACCAGGCCGCGGCCAGCGTCGGGGCAGACGCCTCCGAGATCGACCCCGGTCGGCTGCTCGCCGAACTGCGTCCCGTGCTCACCGAGCACGCCGGCACCTACTTCGACGGACTGCGCTCGGGCGAGATGAACGGCCACCTCGAGGCGCAGACCGCCGTGCGGCTCGCCGGTCAGCTCCGCTACGTCGTGGGCATCAGCCCGCTCGACGCCTACCAGATCGAGTTCGGCAAGGTCGGCACGCCCGGCGTGGTCCTCGAGGACACGACCGCAGCCCTCACTGCGGCGATCGAGGAGCTGACCCGTCCGGTCGACGCCATCAAGCACCAGGCCAAGACGGTCACGGTCGGCATCAGCCGCAGCGACGAGTCGCTGTTGCAGGTGCCGTTCGTGGCGGCCGTGCTGGCCGCCGGCGCGCCCCGCGACCGGCTCGCCTACTCAACGCTCCGCACGCTCGGCGAGCTCGACCCGGCCGTGGTCGAGGTCGTCGGCCACACCCGGTACGGGGTGGAGCACGGCGAGGACCTCGAGCGGGCCACGCTGGTCGTGCTCGACCGTGGCGGCGTGGCCGCCGGCATGTCGTCGCGGATCGATCGTGACGCCCGTCTGCGCGGCACCAAGGCGCTCGTCGCCCGTGAGCAGGAGCTCATGGTGGCGGTTGGCCGCAGCGACGGTCGCCTGGTCGTGATCGTGCCCGAGGCCAAGGACGGTGTGACCACCGGTCTGGTCCTGCTGCACGTGAACCTGCCGGAGCACCTCCCGGCCGCCACGGCCCGTGCCGTGCTGCAGGGCTACCGACGGCGCTACCAGGCCCTGAAGGACGCCGTGACCGAGACCGAGGACGTCTTCCGCGACGACCTGCTGGCGTCGCAGTCGGTGGCCGACCTGCTCACCGTGCCGATCCTCGACCTCGCAGACCGCTGGCGTTCATGACGCTGGCACCTACCAGCGTCGTCGGCGTGGGCACGGACCTCGTCGATGTGGAGCGCCTGCGCGCCGCGCTCGACCGCCAGCCCGGTCTGGCGGCTCGGCTGTTCACCGGCTCTGAGCGCGACTACGCGTTGCGCCACCGGGACCCGGTGCCGGTCCTCGCCGCGCGGTTCGCGGCCAAGGAGGCCGCGATGAAGGCGCTGGGCGTGGGCTTCACCTCGGTCCGGTTCGACGAGATCGGCGTCGTGCGGGCCGACGACGGCCACCCGACGCTGATCGTCTCGGGCCGGGCGCAGCTGCGCGCCGAGGAGCTAGGGGTGTCGCACTGGCACATCTCGCTCAGCCACACCGACGCGATGGCGAGCGCCGTCGTGGTCGCCGAGCGCAGCTGACCGCAACTAGGAGGCGTCGGCGGCGGTCGTGACGCCCAGCCGGGCCGCCACCTTGTGCTGGGCGGCAGCGTCGAGCTTGCGCCCCCTCCTGTCGGACAGGTCGAACCGGTCCACGAACGTGCCGTCCTTGGTCGTCAGGCGGGCGCCGTGGACGACGACGCCGTCCGCCGAGATGGCAGCCGCCAGGTCGGCCAGGAGACCGTCCCGGTCCTCCCCGGTCACGGTGCACACGGTGAACCACGGGGAGGCGTCGTTGTCGAGGGTGACCCCGATGCCCTGGACGTTGTCGGTGGGCTGCGGCGACCGGAACGCGTTCAGGATGCCTTCGGCGAGCAGGTCGGGGTCCGGGGCCGAGGTGCCGGTGACCCAGAAGACGTCGAGCACGGCCCGGTCGCTGAAGCTGGCGACGGTGGCCTGCTCCACCGGGAGCCCGGCGTCACCGAGCGCAGCGGCAACACGCGCCAGCAGCCCGGGCTGGTCGCCACCTGCGACGGCCACCCGCCAGCGGTCGCCGTCGGGCTGCACCCCGACGCGGTACATACCGGGGGCCGGGACACCCTCGGCCAGCAGCGCCACGTCGGTCACGAGCTGCGCCGGTTCGAGCGAGGCGACGAGCGACCTCGGAGCCTTGCCGATCCGTGCCGAGACCCGCGGGTCGTCCGAGAGCTCGAGCGCCTGCCGGCGGCGCCGGTCGATCTCGTCGGCACCGGCGGTGTCGTTGACGCCGCGGCGGGCCAGCTCGTCGACGAGCAGTCCGGTGACGTGGTCGAACGTCTCCCTGTGGAGCGGGGCCAGGTCCCCGAGTGCCAGGTCGAGCAGGTAGAGGCGTCGGGCACGTTCGAGGGACCCGACGTGGGCGACCAGGTCGGCACCCGGACCGAGCGGCACCTCCGCAAGGTGTGACGCGGTGGCCCGGAGCAGACCGGCGTCGGAGGCGGTCGCCACGAGCTCGGCCACATCCGCGGCGTCCAGACCGAGGTCCTTGCCCAGGTCGCCCGCAGTGATCGTGACGTCGTCGTGCTCCCCGGACAGGTCCACCGCCAGCGCAGCCAGACGGAGGATCGAGGCGGTCGAGAGCAGGCCGAAGGCGGTGGTCGCCTCGCGGTCGTCACCGTGCTCGAGCGCCGCGAGCTCCTCGACCGTCGGCCAACGCAGCAGGTGGGCCGGGTCGAGCAGCGAGGTGTCGCGTCGGCGGTGGGCGAGCTCGTCGGCCAGGTCGGGAAGGGCACCGGCGAGCATCCCGGTGGCGTCGAGCAGCCGCCACGAACGACGGTGGCCGCTCCGGAGCAGCTCGTCGAAGGCGGCCCTGGCGTCGTCGTTCCAGCTCAGGTCCCCGTCGGCCTCCTCGCTCAGCCAGTCGACGAGATGGTCCGACGGAGGCGTGCTCCCGGCCAGCGTGGCCGCCTCGATCGCCACGGCGAGCGTCTGTTCGGCCGGTGGCCGACCGTGGAGCACCACGAGGCCGTCGACCTGACCTAGCCAGCCGTCCGTGGGCGCCTCGTTGCCGACGGCAGCCCGCTGCCGCTTGAGTGTGACGGTCCGTCGGGCCCGGATCAGGCCCGGTGTCGCCACGGTGGTCACCAGCACGACCAGCAGCAGCGCCCCGTACAGGTCCTTGCCGAGCACCCCGTTGGCCAGGCCGATCGAGGCGAAGATCAGCCCGACCTCGCCGCGGGGGATCATCCCGATGCCCACCATCAGCCGGTCGACGCCGCCGCGGCCGGCGAACAGGCCGGCAACGAGCTTGCCGACGAACGCCACCACGATCAGCGCGGCGGCCAGGCCCAGGACCGCCGGGCGCAGGAGCGCCGCCACGTCGATCTGGATGCCGACGACGGCGAAGAAGATGGGGATGAAGAAGTGGCTGAGTGGTGTGAGGTCGCGCTCGATCCGCTCCGCCTCCTTCGTGGTACCGAGCGCCAGCCCGGCGACGAATGCCCCGATGATCGGTGCCAGCTGGGCCGCGATGGCGAGCTCGGCGAGCGCCAGGGTGAGCACCAGGGCAGCCACCAGCAAGGTCCCGGCACCGATCGAGCTGCGGCGGATCCACCGGAACAGCGGTGGGACGACCTTGAGGCTGACCGCCGTGGTCCCGACCAGGAACACGAGCGCCGTGCCCAGGACGGTGAGGGCGCCCGACAGGCTGAAGGTCCCCTTCTCCACGATCCTGACGACGACCGTCAGGATCACCAGACCGAGGACGTCGTCGGCCACCGCAGCGCCGAGCACGATCCGGGACTCTTTGGACGCCAGCATCCGCAGGTCGCCGAAGGCCCGGGCGGTGATGCCGACCGACGTCGCGGTCAGTGCCGCGCCGATGAACATCGCGGTGCGGGAAGGTTGGCCGAGCGCGAGCGCCACGCCGTACCCGGACGCGAAGGGCACGACGATCCCGGCGATCGCCACCGACATGGCCGAGGCCCCGACCCGGCGCATCTCGCCCAGGTCCATCTCCAGGCCGACCTGCAGCAGCAGCATGATGACGCCGACCTCTGCGAGCACCGTGAGCAGCTCGTTCGGCTCGACGATGCCGAGGAGGGAGGGTCCGACGACCAGGCCGGCCACGATCTCGCCGATGACCGACGGGACGCGCAACCGCTCGGCCAGCTCGCCCCCGAGCTTGGCCGCCAGGATGATGATCAGGATGTCGACCAGCCCGTGAGTCTCCATCGGCGGGGACCGTACGGGTCCCTGTGGTCGCTCCAGCGACAGGAGTGTGAACGCTCTGTTTCGGTCCCCCAGGGGCAGCTGTCGGCCACCTCTGCGAGACTGCGCCCATGATTCCGGTGCTCACCCCGGCGGAGATGGCCGAGGTCGACCGAACGGCGCCCGAGCCGGTCGAGGAGCTCGTGCTCCGGGCTGCGGCCGCGGTCGCCCGCGCCGTCGTGGACTTGCTGGGCGGCACCTATGGCCGCCGGGTCGTGGTGGTGGTCGGTCCGGGCAACAACGGCAACGACGGCCGGGTCGCGGCGCAGCTGCTCGAGCGTCGCGGCGTGCGGTGCACGGTGGTCGACGCGGCCGACGCCCCGGCGGTGCTGCCGCCGTGCGACCTGGTCGTGGACGCCGCCTTCGGCACCGGGTTCCGGGGCGAGTACCGGTTCCCCGACCCCGACGGTGCGCCCGTGCTGGCCGTCGACGTCCCGTCCGGGGTCTCGGGACTGACCGGCAGGGTGAGCGGCCAGCCGACCCACGCCCTGGCCACGGTCACCTTCGCCGCCCTCAAGCCGGGGCTGCTGCTCGGTGAGGGTCCGGCGTACTCCGGCGTGGTCCAGCTGGCCGACATCGGCCTGGACGTCGCGGGCGCGACGGCGCACCTGGTCGAGGACGCCGACGTCGTCGCGTGGGTGCCGGACCGTGCGTCGGACGCCCACAAGTGGCGTCACGCCGTCGCCGTCGTGGCCGGCTCGCCCGGCATGACGGGCGCAGCCGCACTTGCAGCTGCCGCCGCGTTCCGTGCCGGTGCGGGCTACGTCCGTCTGACCGTGCCCGGCGCCGAAGCACCCACACCCTGTGTCCCGGTCGAGGTCGTCGAGCACCGCGCCGCGGTGGACGACCACTTGGCCGTGCTGGACGCGCTGTCGCGCTTCGCCGCGCTGGTCGTGGGACCTGGCCTGGGCCGCACCACGGAGGCGGCGACACTCGTTCAGACGCTCGTTGCCCGGGCGGACCTGCCGCTCGTCCTCGACGGCGACGGCCTCCGTCTGCTGGGCGACGACCCTGCCGCGGTGCTCTCCGCCCGGTCGGCACCGACGGTGCTCACCCCGCACGACGCCGAGTTCGAGACCGTTGCCGGCGCGCCGCCTGGCGACGACCGCCTGGCTGCAGTCCGTGACCTTGCCGTCCGCACCGGGTGCACCGTGCTGCTCAAGGGCCCGACCACGGTGGTCGCCGACCCTGACGGCGCAGCACTGCTCGTCCACGCAGGTGACCAGCGGCTGGCGACCGCCGGCACTGGCGACGTGCTCTCGGGCACGGTCGCAGCGCTGCTCGCGCTGGGTGCTCCGCCGCTCCGCGCCGCGGCGTCCGGCGCCCACCTGCACGGCACCGCAGCGCTGCTCGGACCGGCCCGCGGCCTGGTGGCCTCCGACGTCGTCGAGCTGCTCCCGGACGCCTGGGAGCACCTCGCTGGCCCCGGCAGCACCGACGCCCCCGCCTAACCTGCGCACATGGGCCGTCCGTCGACCGTCGACGTCGATCTTGCCGCCGTCGCGGCCAACGCTGCTGCGCTCGCTGCCGCGGCGAAGGGCGCGCGCCTCTGCGCGGTCGTCAAGGCCGACGGCTACGGCCACGGCGCGGTGGCGGTCGCCCGCGCCGCCCTCGACGGCGGCGCCGAATGGCTCGCTGTCGCCATGGTCGAGGAAGGGCTCGAGCTCCGCGAGGCGGGGATCGGCGCCCCGGTGCTGGTGCTGTCCGAGGCTCCGTCCGACATGGTCGCCCCGGCGGTCGCGGCCGGGCTGACGCTCACCGTCTACTCGGAGCAGT